>CBFHRO010000078.1:0-5412 GCA_965658245.1 uncultured Flavobacteriales bacterium | reverse complement strand
AGCATCCGCATCGACTGTGCAGTCGCCACCACAAATTCCAGCCGCATCCAATTGATTGCCGTCGCAGTCGCAATCACCCTCGGGAATGTCGCTACAACCACAACCCTCAATTGGACCCGGGCCATTGCATATGCCGCAGGCGTCATAGAGCCCCACACAGTCGTCCTCAGTGTCGCAAATCCCGTCCAAATCCAAATCAGCCTCCTCACACATGGTGAATAGCTCTGTGTTGTCTTGGTCACCCTCAATGTAGACTTGGGCATTCATCGTGATTGTAAAGGGGCCGCATGTCGTGACCCTTCCAATCAAAATCCGTAAGTCGTCTCCCGCAATCGCGTTGACGGGCCAGTTTCCTAATGTCCCAGTGAGGTATGCGAGACCATTGTATACGACTTGCGAACAAATGTTCGCGCCATCGGTGCTTGGGAAAGATTGCCAAGACGGCGTTTCACCAAGGTCATCGATGAATTTCTTTCCAATCGTCCAAAAGGTGTCGTATTCATACAGGCTAAACTCAGGGTTTGCGACAATGATGGAATTGACAAAAGAACCAATGACCATCTTGCCCTCATCTGGGTTCCAACAGCCACATGGCGCATCAATGGCCATGGGCGCAGTTCCTTCATAATACGCTGTGTCCGCAAACACGGCACCCAGCACGTCTGTGGGGTTGGTGAAATTGGCGTAGATCAAATGGCTGGTATAACCCTCCAATTGACCTTCAGGATCGATGTCGCTTGGGCCCCCGAAAACGGTGTCGACCTCGACGGTGACGCCGAGCATTTGGGCATGGGAGTCACATGGCATCCCCACCGTGCAGGCAAAAAGCAGCGCAACGGCGATCACGAAAGAAGTGTGTTGCGTCTTCATGTCATTGAATTCCTACAAAGTGAAGTTCTGTCCGGCGGTTTTGCTGATGCTCCGCTTCCGTGCAAGGCACGCCGTCTTTGCAATGGTTGAGGGGCCGTGACTCGCCGAAGCCTTTGGCCAAAATCCGAGTCGCATGCACGCCCTGGGCCACGATGTAATCCACACAGGCCTGGGCCCGGCGCTGAGACAACTCAAGGTTGAACGCCTCTGAGGAACGGCTGTCCGTGTGGGAGGAAAGCTCCAATGTCAAGTGCGGAGCCTCGTTCATGTATGCCACAACCTCATCGAGCACGCGGCGGCTCTTTCGGTCAAATTGGGCTTTCCCCAGACCGTAATAAACCTGGTCCAAGTCAATGTCAAACGCCATTTCCAATTTCACCTCCAAATCCCAAGGCTTTGGGCAATCAGGGTCAAGGGAGATGTCAATGGCCTGGGAGGTATAGCCAATGCCGTCCACGACCAGTTGGGTGCACGCCTCGTACTCTTGGAATTCCCAGAGCAGGGGTTTGTTTTGGGCGACCAACACGACGTCACGTTCCTCGCCCGGGCACACGAAAGACACCGCCACAGAATCCTTGTTGTCGGCGGCATTTTCGAGCATGACGGTCAAGGCAAGGTCCATTGGACGGTACCAGAGGGTGTCTGTCAAAAACACCGAGTCATCTCCACCCCCAGCGACCCATGTGCGCTCGGAACGCTTGTACGCACCCCCGCCCTTGACGGTCAATTGCAGGGTGTCGCCGACAATCACGCCGAGCGAAAGGATGCCGTCATGATTGGCCACCATGTCCATGCGCTCCCTGGTTTTGCGGTTGTAAATTTGGACCTCCGCACCTTGGGCAGGTTGGCCATCGCAGGACATCAAATGGTACGTCAATTCTGTCACTTGGTCTCGCAACTCAAGGCGGTAAATCCGATCCAAGCCTTCATCGCGATTCGAGGACACGTATCCGATGCCCAAGTCGTCGACGTGAATGGCAAAATCGTCCCATGCTGAATTCACGGGTGCGGGAAGGTTGACGACATCTTGACCGTTCCAGGCAAAAAGGTCGAGTCCCCCGAGTCCGTGATGGCCCTTGCTGGAGAAATACAGCGTGCCACCCGGCCCCACAAACGGGAAGACCTCATTGTCTGAAGTGTTCACCACCGGCCCCAAATTCTCAGGCTCTCCAAACCGTCGTCCTTTCACCTCACACCGCCACAAGTCCATGCCGCCGTATCCCCCGGGCATGTCGCTGCTGAAATACAGAACCTCTTCACCGTCCATCGCGCCGTGCGCCACAGAGTGTTCCGGATTGTTGTGAAGGAACGTCTTCAACTCCACCCAAACGCCATTGGGTCGGCGCTCAAACAGTGCCAGCTTCAACTGGCGCGTCAATTCCCCATTCACCTCCACTTCGTCTTCGTGGCTCATCGTCACCCACATCCAATCCCCGTCTTTTCCGAAGGCCACCGGTCCGTCATGGAATTTGGACCACGTGTCAAGCACGGCGGCCTCCGTCGATGGATCGGCCAGCGGAACCTCCACCACTTCTCCGTATTTCCGCCCAGTCCAACCATCCCCCCCCACTCCAAACACGCGACGCTCTTGGACAAAGACCAAGTCCTCGCCGTGGGGCACAGCACAATATTCTGGGTCCTTCGAGCCGGGACGCAAGGGCGTTACCCAGGCTTGCGACAAGCGCGACGTCCCCAAGCCGGTGCCGGACAACGCCATCGTCAGCTGCCTCCGCGCTTCGAGGTGGTTCTCCTCGGCATAGCCCCACGATTGCGCCGAATCGAGAAGTGCAGCCAGCTCGGTTTCACGGCCCGCCAACATCCCACATTCCACGGTGCGGTCGAGCAACTCAGAGGCGTAGACCTGGCCCTTGCGTTGGGCCCGTTCCATCTCTGAATAGGTCACCACCTCGTACAAATCAAAGGCCTCCTGGTACTGCATCAATGCCCACTTGCCGTCAGCCGCATTGCGCAGCGTACGGTCCACCATCTTGGGTTGTGTGCCTTGAGCAATCGCGGTCCAAGACGAGGCCATGGCCACCGCCCAAAACGCCAAGCAAGCAGTCGATCGTCTCATCATCAAAAGTGTCTCGCGTTCACAACGGCATGGTCACGAGGGGTCCAAATCAACCCGATTTCGTGAGAACCAAGGTTTTGGACGAGCAGACGGTTGTAAGGAAAGTCCATGCTGTACATGCCCTTCCAATTCCGCAAGAGGCGCGTTTGAATCACCAAACCCGCAGATTCGCCCGCACGGAACAAGAAGCCCGCACCGATTTGGTCCATCCACGTCCACATGACGTTCACATCCACCACAATGGGCGCATTGGCCGTGGCTTTGACCAAAGCGTTGGTTTGCACCACAAGTCCAGGCTTGGGCTTGCGATTGAACCCAAACATCCCGTAATGGTGACGCTGGGCACCAGATCCCGCCAATGAATCCAACGTGTTCTCCACCAAGACGTTGGGCACGGAGTACCCGGCGTAGAAACTCGGGGTGGACAAAAAGAAACCCGCCCCAACGTTGGCCGACCAATCCCGAAACGCCGTTTGGTAGAGGGCTTCAGACGGATCCTCCGCGCGAAGGCCTGAAAACCCGTAGGCATGCTGTCGCACCCCGCCGTTCAATCCCGCAGACAACGTGGTCTTCTCCGAGATTTTCAAATGCGCAGACCCCGATACGCGCCAATCGGTGGTGGTTCTTGCGCCTGTCGCGTCTTGCATGAGCATGAATCCAACACCTCCCTTTTTGTCTTGAACCGGCGCGTCAAATGTCAAAATTTGGGATGTAGGGGCGCCGTCAAAACCCGCCCACTGAATGCGCGAAATGGAACGCACATTGGCTTGTCCGCCCGAGCCCGCAAGCGCAGGATTGACAGGCAACGGAGCCACAAAATACGTGGAGGACTGCGCCTCTTGTTGCGACCAAACATCCACGCCCACCGCCATCGCAGCCATGGCCAAGAGCAACGGAACGTTCCGCGTCACAACACAAATACCATCCAACATGTCACTCGGTTCATTCATTCAACAAAACTTCGCTGAGACCCAATGCTCGACGAAATCAGCGTTGAGAAAGATACATAAATATTATTGCTCGACAAATCAACGGTCATCTTTACGGCTTCGCTTGATGCCGGGAACCAAGCCCTTGCCGCCGATCACCTGCTGCGCCACCACACATCTTCACGCTTTCTGAGCACGTCGGAACCATCCACACATCGTTTCTTTAAACCATGAACCGTACTATGTCTCTTTTGTCCGCAATCGCCCTGCTCCTCTCTGGATGTTCAGCGACGTTTCCTCTGTTGGGGGACACCTCCAGGGATCTCAGCCACCATGAGTTCATGCATCGGTTGCGGACCCGAGCAGATGTCCTTGGCGCATTTGGCGAGCCCCAAGCGGCCAACGAAGCCCAAGACAACACGGGCTTTACGGTCTGGTACTATGCTGCAGATCCTGCGACCAGTGCGATTGGAAACACGTCTTATCGCGACATCCTGTTCAACCGATTCCAGCAAGGCGGCGACCCCCGACACGACCTGCCCTCTCAAGACGACTTTTCGGAAGACACTGAGGTACAGGGCGACATGATTTGGCAGTTTCAAGGGGACACCGTCTCGGGTTGGTGCACGTACAATTTGGATTTTTCACAACAATCTCAATCGGACCAACTCGCTCGGCGAGGTCTCCTGGTCGACGCCGCCTTGATGACCCTCTTCATCAATTTGAATGTGTTGGATTGACCGATTCCAAAACCCTCTCACTCGCAGGGACGGGCTGTAGGGGTGCCTTCGGGAATGATTCTCAGTTCTGTCCGTCGGTTTTCTTGGTGCTGTGCCTCGGTGCATGACACGCCATCAGCGCATTCATTCTTCAGGCATCGTTCTCCGTAACCACGTGGAATGATTCGGTCTTTTGAAATGCCCGCCGCCACGATGTAATCCACGCAGCTCTGGGCGCGGGCCTGGGAAAGTTCTGTGTTGTGCTCGTCGGATCCGCGACAGTCGGTGTGCGCGGACAGCTCCAGATTCACGTTTTGGACTGCATTCATGTACACCACCACGCTGTCAAGCACCATTTTGCTTCGTTCGCGAAGAGTGGCCTTGTTCAAATCGTAGAAAATCAAGGACAAATCGATGTCCACCACCCGGTCCATGGTGACGGTGATGGAATCTGGGCGAGGGCAATTTTCCTGATTTCGGATCAGCTCGACTTGGGTTTGAAATCCAACGGCGTTGGCTTGCACCTTTTCGTAATTCGCATATTCCTGCAACCCCCAACGTGCCACGCCGTCATCGTTTGTTGCAAGTGGGACCACAGACCCGTTTGAATGCGTCAATTGCAATTCGACCTCAAGGCTGTTGGCCTGGGCCGTTGCCACGCGAACCTGGTTTTCACGTGGCGTGTACTCCAACCGAATTTCATGTTGGCTCAACCCCTCCACAGGTGACATGAACTCACGGGGCTCGATGCCTTGGTAAGTCCAGTCGCCCCCAAAGGCCAACTCCACGGCTTCTCCAACGCGCGCTTGAAACGTCACTT
>CBFHRO010000077.1:0-8855 GCA_965658245.1 uncultured Flavobacteriales bacterium | reverse complement strand
GACCTTGGTGTTTCGGATGTCCGCCACGTTCTCCTTGAAGGTCAATCCCATCACCAGCACCCGTGCTTCAAGGGGGTTGATGTCCCGCGCCAGAAGGCGCTTGACCGTCTGCTTGCCCACGTAAAAGCCCATGCTGTCGTTGACGTACCGACCGCTGTTGATGACCTTGGCGTGGTAGCCGAGTTTGTTGGATTTCCAGGTGAGGTAGTAGGGGTCGATGCCAATGCAGTGGCCGCCCACGAGGCCAGGCTGGAACTTGAGGAAGTTCCACTTGGTGCCCGCGGCTTCGAGCACCTCATAGGTGTTGATGCCGATGCGGTCAAAAATGATGCTGAGTTCGTTCACCAAGGCAATGTTGACGTCGCGTTGGGTGTTCTCAATGATCTTGGACGCCTCGGCCACGCGGATGCTGCTGGCGCGGTGTGTGCCCGCCTTGACCACGAGGTCGTATGTCTTGGCCACGACATCCAACGTCGCGTCGTCGCAGGCCCCAACCACCTTGACGATGGTTTCGATGGTGTTGACCTTGTCTCCGGGATTGATGCGCTCGGGGCTGTAGGCGACAAAAAAGTCGACCCCCATCTTCAATCCGCTGACTTCTTCCAACACAGGCACACAGTCTTCCTCCGTGCAGCCAGGATACACCGTGCTTTCATACACGACAACATCGCCCTTTTTCAGGGCCTTGCCCACGGTGCGTGAGGCCGCCAAAAGCGGACCGAGGTCCGGTTGGTGGCTGGCGTGAATGGGGGTGGGGACGGCGACGACGTGAAACGACGCGGCCTTCAAGTCGTCAGCGTGGGCCGTGAAGGTGATGTCACATCCTTCAAACCCTTCGGCAGTCACTTCCTCTGAGGGGTCTTCTCCGCGACGCATCATCTCCACACGTCCTTCATGGATGTCAAATCCGACCACGCGAATGCGCTTGGCAAACGCCAAGGCGATGGGCAAACCGACGTACCCCAGTCCGACCACGGACATGGTGGCTTGTTTGGCCACGAGTTCATCGTGCAATGTGCTCATAAGGGAGTGACTTGATGGTTGTTCAATTGGTAAGCTTGGCCCGATTCCGGGCATGTGGCGCGGCCACCCTCATCGAAGGTCAGTTGGACACCGTGGGCCGACATCCAGCCCGCGTGTTTGGCCGGTACGCCCATGACCAAAGCGTGGTCCGGGACGTCGTCGGTGACCACGGCACCCGCGGCCACAAAGGAATGTGCGCCGAGGGTGACGCCGCAGCGGATCGTGGCGTTGGCCCCAACGGTGGCCCCGCGCTTGACCCGAGTGGCCTCGTAATCGCCCCGTCGGTTGACAGCGCTTCGGGGGTTCCGCACGTTGGTGAACACGCAGGAGGGACCGAGGAACACATCGTCTTCCACGGTCAGACCCTCGTACAGACTGACGTTGTTTTGGACTTTCACGTTTTTGCCCAGCACCACGCCGCGGGCGACGAAGGTGTTTTGGCCCAAGCTTGAACCTTCTCCCACAACCGCCTCAGGCATCACGTGGCAGAAGTGCCACACCTTGCAGCCCTCATGCAGCACAGCGCCCTCGTCCACAACGGCGGAGCGGTGCACAAACGCGGAGGGGTGGATGGTAGAAGCCATGGCGTGTCAGCGCGTCGTGTACGATTCGAAATCTTTGTGTTCGCTGCGGTGCAAATCGGCTTCGCTGAGGCTTTTGAAGTACGCGTACGTCAGTTTCAGACCTTCGGCACGGGAGACCTTTGGTTCCCAGCCGAGAACCTCCTTGGCACGTGAGATGTCAGGACGCCGTTGCTTGGGGTCGTTGACCGGCAGGGGTTTGCGGATCACCTCGACATCCGAGCCCGTGAGCGCGAGGATTTCTTCCGCAAACTGGGCAATGGTGATTTCATCCGGGTTGCCGACGTTGACGGGGCGTGTTTCGTCACTGAAGTGAAGCCGCACGATGCCTTCTACCAGGTCGTCGACGTAGCAGAAGCTGCGCGTTTGTGACCCATCGCCAAACACAGTCATGGGTTCGCCGCGAAGTGCCTGCCCAATGAAGGCCGGCAGCACGCGCCCGTCGTTCAGGCGCATGCGCGGTCCGTAGGTGTTGAAGATGCGCACGATGCGGGTTTCCAAACCGTGGAAGGTGTGGTACGCCATGGTGATGGCTTCTTGAAAGCGCTTGGCCTCATCGTACACGCCGCGTGGTCCCACGGTGTTGACATGACCCCAGTATTCTTCATGTTGGGGATGAACCTCGGGATCTCCATAAATCTCGCTGGTGGAGGCAATGGTGATGCGGGCGCCTTTGGCTTTGGCCAGCCCGAGGCAACGGTGCACCCCCAACGACCCGACCTTCAAGGTTTGGATGGGGATTTTGAGGTAGTCGATGGGGCTGGCTGGCGAAGCAAAGTGCAAGATGTGATGAAGCGGCCCGCTCACGTGGATGTACTCGGTGACATCCTGATGCACAAAGGAGAAATTGGGCAGGGAAAGCAGATGCTCGATGTTGCGCATGTCCCCCGTGATGAGGTTGTCCATGGCGATGACCTGGAAGCCGTCTTTCACAAAACGGTCGCAGAGGTGCGAGCCCAAAAAGCCGGCAGCCCCCGTGATGAGCACCCGTTCCGTAGCGTTGTCGTTGTTCATGGTTGTGCGTCGAGAATGGGACGTCCGATGGAACGGTAAGTCCATCCCAATTTGGCCAGCTTGGCGGTTTCGTAGAGGTTCCGTCCGTCAAAAATGACTTTGGCGTTCATGTTGCGCTCAAGCGCGGCAAAATCGGGGGTTCGGAATGCGGCCCATTCCGTGCAAATCAACAGGCAGTCCGCCCCTTCCGCAGCGTCCATGGCCCGATCGGCGTATTGAATGCGGTCGCCCACGCGGCCCTTGACGTTGTCCATGGCCTCGGGGTCAAACGCCACAATCTCGGCACCGGCTGCCAACAGTTTTTCAATCATGTACAGGGAGGGCGCTTCCCGGATGTCGTCCGTCTCGGGCTTGAACGCCAGCCCCCACAAAGCCACCTTCACGCCTTTCAAGTCTCCACCATAGTGGGCGAGCATCGGGTCAAACAGGACTGTTTTCTGCGATTCATTGACCTCCATCACGCTGTCCAAAATGCGGAACGTATGTCCCGCTTCTTTGCCGCTTTTGTGGAGGGCTTGGACGTCCTTGGGGAAACAACTTCCGCCATATCCAATGCCCGGGAAGAGGAAGCGCGGTCCGATTCGCGAATCCGAGCCCATGCCGCGACGCACCATGTCGACGTCGGCACCCACGCGTTCGCAGAAATTGGCCACCTCATTCATGAAAGTGATTTTCGTCGCGAGGAAGGAGTTGGCGGCGTACTTGGTGAGTTCGGCACTTCGCTCGTCCATGAAGATGACGGGGTTGCCTTGACGGACATAGGGCTTGTACAGCTCTTCCATCATTTGGCGTCCACGCTCGCTGGAACAGCCCACCACAATGCGGTCGGGCTTCATGAAGTCGTCCACCGCAAATCCTTCGCGCAGGAATTCCGGGTTCGACACCACGTCAAAATCGACGGAGGCGTGGGTGGCAATGGCTTCACGTACCTTGTCTGCCGTCCCCACGGGAACGGTGCTCTTGTCCACGATGACCTTGTAAGAGGTCATGAGGTTACCGAGTTCTTTGGCCACGCCAAGGACGTAGCTCAGGTCCGCCGACCCATCTTCGTCCGGCGGGGTGGGCAATGCCAAAAAGACAATGTCCGAACGGTCCACGGCCCCCTTCAATTCCGTGGTGAACTCCAAGCGTCCCGCGGAGATGTTCCGGTCGAACAAGGTGTCGAGGTTGGGCTCATAAATGGGGACTTCGCCGCGCTGCATGGCGGCGACTTTGGCTTCATCGATGTCGACGCAAATGACGTGGTTGCCTGTCTCCGCAAGGCACGTCCCCGTGACGAGGCCAACGTATCCGGTTCCGACGACTGCAATGTTCATGGTGAGGTTGTTAGGTCAAGTGGAGGGCAAAAGTCTGAAAAGTTCCTCAACCACGCGCGTTTGCATGGCCTCGGTGAGTTCGGTGTGCATGGGCAAGGCCAAAATCCGTCCCGCCACATCATGCGCCACGGGCGTGCCCTGGCTTTCAGTCCTTGCCTTTTTGGCAAATGCGGGCTGGGAAGACAGGGGCGTGGGATAGTACACCGCTGTGGGGATGCCTGCGGCAAAAAGGTTGTGTTGCAAGGCATCACGGTCCGTGCAGGCAGGCAAAAGCACACAGTACTGGTGAAACAGGTGGGTGCTGCGTCGGTCGCGCAAGGGAGGAGTGAGTTGGGACGTGGAAGCCAACAGGGCATCGTAACGACCCGCCGCCGCTTGCCGCCTCGCCACCAGATCGTCCCAGTGGTCGAGTTTGACATTGAGCAAGGCCGCCTGAAGGCCGTCGAGGCGAGAATTGAATCCCACTTCGAGGTGGTGATATTTGCGCTCGGCTCCGTGGTTGGCGAGGCGCCGAACGCGCGCGGCGAGGTCTTCATTGGCCGTCATGACCGCGCCTCCGTCGCCAAGGGCTCCGAGGTTTTTGCTCGGGAAAAAGCTCGTCGTTCCCACGGTTCCGAGCATGCCGGCTTGGCCGGAGAGGGTGTCTGTGCACCACGCGGCGCCAAGGCTTTGGGCATTGTCTTCGATCAGGAGAAGGTCATGCTCCGCGGCCCAGGGCACAAGGGCATCCATGTCTGCACACTGCCCAAACAAGTGCACCACCATGACCGCCTTCGTCTGCGGGGAGCGCGCACGCTCAGCAGAGGCGGGGTCAAGTTGGAAGGTTGCGGGGTCGATGTCCGCAAACACGGGCGTGGCACCCACTTCCGCGACCACCTCCGCAGTGGAGATGAACGAAAAGTCTGGCACGATGACCTCGTCTCCTCGTCCCACGCCGAGCGCACGCAGGGAGAGCGCCAAGGCGTCTGTGCCGTTTCCGCAGCCCACCACGTGCCCATTGAGTTGGAGGGCCGCGTTGAGATTGGCCTCAAATGCGGACACGTGCTTCCCTCGGATGAACGCCGACGCGGAGATCACATCGTCCAAGGCCCGATTCAACTCCGGGCGAAGGCGCGCGTGAAGTCCGCCCAGGTCCACCATGTGTATGGGGTCTTGGGGCAGGCCGTCAGAGGGTTGCGACGTGGCGAGAGATGGGTCGTTGGACATCGTAGAAAGGCGAAGATAGCACGTACCTTGGGCCCATGAAACGCGCGATTTGGCTCGGTGTTGTGTGCCTCCTCCTGGGCTGGAGTCAAGGGGTGTCGGCCCAAACCGACCGCGACCTCGACCAGACTTCGGTCCAGTCACCCCACATTGGGTTGATGTTTGGCGGGATGGCGCCCCAAGGCGATTGGGCCTTGCGCTTTGGTTTTTACGGCCAAATGGGCCTGACAGCCGGCCTCAAAACCGAAAACAACGGCTACCTCTACCTCAAAGCGACGTCGTGGAGTGGGGCGGATGTGAGCGAGCCGGGGTTGCTGTCGGACCTCATGACCGAACAAGGCCAAATCATCGACAACGAAGGCGACATCGCCCAAATCACCGTCACGGGTCGCGGGGGGCAGTTTGGCCTGGGTTTGGGGAAGATCTTCCCGACTCCTTGGAGCAACCCCAACAGCGGATGGATGGTGAAAGTCGGTGGGGGATCGCTGCATCACAACGTGCATTTTGACTATTCGGAAAACCGCATCAGTCCGCTCGAAGACGAGCGCGTGAAAGGCTACGACCGGATGCGGTGGGGCGCGTACGGCGAGGTGTTCACCGGCTACTGGCTGATGAGCGACGACCAACGCGTCAATGCCTTTGCCGGTGTGTCCGTTGGCGTGGCCAAGACCTTTGCTTTGCGATCCCAAAACTTTGACACCCTCGAGCCCAATGCCCCGGAAGCTTGGGACGGTTGGATCGGCCTTGAAGCGGGATGGGTGTTTCACATCTACCAGCGCGCGGCCAAAGAATACTGGTACTGATGCCGCTTTGGGTTTTGCGCATAGGAAGCATCCTTTGGGCGTGGTTGCTCCGCGTTTTGGCGGCGTTGGGCCATGCCCGGGCTCAATCTCGGGTCGCCATTCGCCGAGAAGGACGCGAAGCGGTCCTGCGAGGATCGGACACCCCGCGGATGTGGTTTCACGTCGCCAGCCTCGGCGAACTCGAACAGGCCATCCCCGTGATGCAGGCTTACCGGGCCCTTCACCCCGACACGTCGTGGTTGCTCACCGTGTACTCGCCGTCGGCATGGCACCCATTGAAGGCAAAAGGCGCGGCCACCATGATCGAGGGCTGGCGTGAAAACGATGTCCTTGCGGTGCTGCCAGACGACCTTCCGGGAACATGGCGGATGTGGTTGGAAGCCATGAATCTGCGCGGGCTGGCGTTGGCGAAATACGATTTGTGGCCCAACCTTCTCGTGGCCTGTCAAGGAAGAGCCATTCCCATTCACGTGTTTGCCGCGGCACCTTCCAGCACCCGCTCCAACCCTTCGCCCTCCACGCCTGCACTGTGGCATCTCGTCACGACGATCAGCGTGCAAGATGCAGCCGCGGCCGACGCCTTCGCCCGCATTGGTCTGAAGGGCACGGTGTGCGTCGACGGCGATCCGCGTGTGGAGCGCGTCCTTACACGGCCTGCCAGGCCTGACAAGGTTTGGACGGATTGGGCCGCGTCCGCCGCCCAAGTGGTCGTCGCGGGCAGCACCTGGCCGGAGGAGGAGCGGGCCCTGCGCTCCCTCGATTGGCATCCCCAGCGCCGCCTCGTGCTGGTGCCTCACGACATTTCCGAGCCCCATCTTGTGGACCTTGACCGGCAATGGGAGGGAGGGGCCATTCGCGCCTCGAAGTGGCTGGGATTGGACGATGCTGCGCGAGCCTTGTGGAGTGTTGTCATCGTCAACAGCACAGGCCTGCTCTTTGACCTGTACCGCATCGGCACGGTCGCCGTGGTGGGCGGCGGGCACGGCTCAGGGCTTCACAATGTGCTCGAACCCGCCTCCGCGGGCTTGCCCATCGTCACCGGCCCCGACCTGGGCGCGTTCCGCGAAGCCCACGCCTTGGAAGGGCTGGGAGCGTTGACGGCAGGGGATGTCGCCGACCTCACGACGGCTTGGCTCGCCGACGCCGCCAGCTGCCGTCAATTTGGGCAAGTTGGAAATGCGTGGCTGGAAACCCAACGCGGGGCGTCAGAGAGAATCGTGGCGCGCTGGTCTTGAGTCGGTGGTGAGAACTTACTTTTGTGACGAGGAGTCCAATCCATGCCCGGATGGTGGAATTGGTAGACACGACAGACTTAAACTCTGTTGACCCGAATGGGTCGTGCGGGTTCAAGTCCCGCTCCGGGTACCGATAGAAAGAAGCCGCCACAGCGGCTTTTTTCATGGGCGCCCCGATGGCGCATCGTCAATTGGTCCGCCTCCTTACCTTAGCGCCGAATCTTTTGAACATGACGTCTCCATTAAAATTACGCACCCTTGGATGGGGGGCAGCAGTCCTTCTCATGACTTGGTCTCTTCAAGCCGACGCCCAGTCGTACCGCGGTCGCCGTGCAGGCAGTGTTTCCCCACGCGGGTACGTGGCTGATTGCAACATGGCGGGCAGTGTCTTCATGGAAGTGGGCAAGAACTTCAGCATGGTCAACGGCGGACGTTGTGTCCTGAACGGTTCGAGATTTGAAAACAGTGAACCTGCAGGGGACATGGGGCCGATTGTGCCGCTCGACGGCATGGACCTTCGCCATTCCCAGTGGGTGGCTGTGGATTTTTTGACCCCACCTTCGCTCCGGTACACCAATGCAAGCCAGGCCAACTTCTCCGCCATTCACATGGACGGCGAACCTGTAGAAATGGTCGACGCCACAGGATTCATCGCCACCAAGACCAAATTCCATGGCGCCCAAATGGCATCGTGGTACGTGCAAGGCGCGTCGTTTGACGAAGCTGACTTCAGCTCCGCCATGCTGATGGCTTGGACAACCGACGGCATGTCGTACGAGGGGCTCTATGAATTGGCTCCCGAAGGAGCACGTGCGATGAGGGCCCAAGGCGCACGGTTCGAAAACTGCATGCTCGAGGAATGCAACCTCTCTGGAGGTGATTTCACCGATGCAACATTCCTCTTGACCAAATTCACCGAAGAGTGTATTTTCAATGGTGCCAACTTCAACAACGCCATTTTTGACCAAACGGACTTTCTTGAGGCCAGCCTCAGCGGGTCCAACATGAAGGACATTCGCATCGACCAATGCTCTTTTGAGAATTGCAATTTGACAGGTGCGCAGTTGGGCAGTTCCATGATTCGCAACACCTCATTCAAAGGCGCCAACATGCGCGGTGTGTCCTTCGATCGGGCACTTGTCGACGGCGCCGATTTCACGAGCACGGATCTCAGCACGTGCAACCTCACTGGTGCCGTCATGAAGAAGTTGGTGGGTACCCCGCCTTCGCTTCCCCAGGACTACGTGATCAAATCCTATCAAGACGAGAGTGTCGATGCCAATGGCGACACCCTTCGCACCAATGTCTACGACATTGTGATCAGCGAGAACCGCTACAACGACGGCCTTCGCGAAAAGAAGGATTGAACCTGATTGCAATCGTAGGCCGCAGGAGCATTGAGCTTCGCGGCATGAAAAAGGGCAGCCATTTTGGCCGCCCTTTTTTCATGACTGTTTTCTCAAAAAGGCGCAGACATCCCCTTGGCGCCCGCGCTGCACGCGTCGCATGCAATCAGTCCTCGATGACCTCCACGCGGAAGGTGTCGCCCTGGCTGATTTTCTCGACGAGGTCGAGGCCCTCCGTCACCTTGCCGAAGCAGGTGTGGTTGCGGTCCAAGTGCGCGGTGTTTTCGCGGTTGTGGACGATGAAGAACTGCGATCCGCCGGTGTTTCGGCCTGC
>CBFHRO010000076.1:0-9299 GCA_965658245.1 uncultured Flavobacteriales bacterium | reverse complement strand
GTTCGTGGAAGACGGGAATCTGTTCATTGTGGCCATGCAAGACGGTGCAGGATACACGTCCGCTCGGATGGTCACACGTGACAAGCAGGAATTTGCGTTTGGCCGAATTGACATTCGGGCTGTGTTGCCTTACGGTCAAGGCATCTGGCCCGCACTTTGGATGTTGGGCGCCAACCATGCTGAAGTAGGGTGGCCTGAATGCGGCGAGATTGACATCATGGAGTTGTTGGGGCATCAGCCCAATTACGTCCATGGCACGGCGCACTGGGGTGAGATTCTTGGTGGGGGGCACCCCAATTTGGGGGCTGTGACGTATTCCGAATTCCCGACGACCTTCTCGGACGAGTATCACGTTTTCTCGCTGGAGTGGTCCGCAGACACCATGACTTGGTTGATGAACGACGAGCCTTACTTTGAGCTGACCACGGATCAGCATGTCGCCACGAGTGGCCATGTGACTCCATTCAATGACCCTTTCTTTTTCATCTTCAACATCGCCGTCGGAGGGAATTGGCCGGGGTATCCAGACGAAACCACTTTGTTCCCCCAATTCATGGCGGTGGACTACGTACGGGTCTATCAGTAACATTGGGTGAACACGCGATGTGCACGAGGGTGTATCTTCCTACCATGGAGATGCACCCTCGTTTTGATCAATACGATGCCATTTTTGGGGATGACCCCCAGGCATACTTGGAGTTTCTGGACGCGCTCGAGGCGACCCTCACCAAGTCCAAGTGCGACCTCCTTGAAGCCGCGGCTGCCCAAGATTGGAGTGTCATTTCCGCCACACGGCACTCCTTGAAGCCCACCATGACCCTTTTGGGCGCTGAGCCGATCAATGACCTGTTGCACAAGTGGCGCCCGTCGATGAGCGCGTTGGACCCTTCAGCGTTGGAGGCCATGTTGAGCCAAGTGCTCGACGCCGTCGCGAACAAGAAAGCCAAGACGGCATGACTGCGCACGACCGCTTGGTCACACGCTTGAGGGCCCACTGCCTCGCCAAACCCGGAACCACTGAGGAGCTTCCTTTCGACGAACGGACGCTGGTGTTCAAGGTGGGGGGCAAGATGTTTTGCCTCCTCGATGCCTTCGAATTTGAAGGGTGCGGGATGAAGTGTTCCCCTGAACGCATCTCGGAGTTGCGGGCGCAATTCGAAGGCGTGACCACGGGGCGGTACCTCAACCCCAAACACTGGAACAGCGTTCATCCCGAGCCGTTTGGCGACGTGCCATGGGCCGATTTTTTGGCGCTTGTCGACCACAGCTACGACCTCGTGTTCCAAGGCTTGACCCAAAAGGTCAAACGCGCCCTGGCCCAAGGCGACCCCAGTTGAATCGCCTCGACGTGGAGGCTTCCAGGCTTCGTCAGTCCACAATCATCACGTGTCCTGAGTATTCAATCCAAGATGGATTGGGCTCCAATGGAGTGGCATGGGGCAGCACGCGTAGAATGTATCGGAACAGGCTGTTTTGAACGTCTTCGAGTTTCTCTGCGCGAGGCACATCCAATGCATCCCATGCTTGCTCTGGGTCCGTGGTCTCAAACACCATTTGTCCCGAGCGACTCACCACGCGAAGGATGTATTCGTCAATGCGATCTGCCCCCGCAATCACTGGCTTCCATTCGTCGTTGACAAAATCGTCGTTTGGGGTGAATGCCGTTGGAATGTGGATGTTCAGTTCGTCGACAATTTCAAACCTGAAACTGACGGTATCCTGGCAACCAAAGTTGTTGAACACCTGTTGGCCAATCGAGTAGGCACCGGGCGCTTCATAGAAGAAATTCAAGACTCCTTGGTCGACGATGGTGCTGTCGCCGACGGTCCAAATGGTGCTGTCGTTGCCCATGCTTACGTCGTTGAAAATGAATTCAGTTCCTTCCATGCGCCAAGGCACGAATGCAGGCTGATTTGACCAAATCCCCGCCGCAGGCGAAGGAAGCACCTCGAAGACTTCAGGCACAAGGAGAGAGTCGGCACAGCCTCCTTCACCTTGGGCAGTCCACAACAGTCCAAATTGACCTGGCTGAGGCAGGAGCAAGGTCAAGGTGTCTTGAGGCACCAAGGTGCCGCCGACGTCGTCCACAAACCACGAAATGCTCTGGGCATCGGCACTGGTGTCTACAATTTCGAATGCGCCTGGCGCACAGACAACAGAATCTGAAATGAGGTCAAATCCCGCGACAGGCTGGTCGTAAAAAGAAATCGAAATGTCGTCGCTGGCAACGCACGATACACCAGGATGCGTGGAGGTCACTGTCAAGGTCAGGGTGGAGGTTCCCCAAGATTCGAGCTCCCACTCCTCGGGGAATGACAAGGGCAATTCTCCTCCGGTCCAATTCCATACGATGTCGCCATGCTCGGCAATGAACTCAACGTCAGGGGAAAAGACGTCTCCGCAATGTTCTTCCGTCGCGGTCAAAGCAGCCACTGGCTGCGGCACCACGGTCACATTCCATTGAGCGGGGCTGGTGCAGGCGCTTTGGTTCAAACTGGCCAACACCCCTAGGTCATAAGTCACCACCTCATCCACCATGTCCACGGAGAACTCGGCCACAGAGGAATCCATGGAATCGACGGTCATAAAAGAAGACCAAACCCAGTCCAGGGCACCTGCCGCATTGGCTTGATAGGAGAGCGATACAGGCGCGCACAGCACGGTATCTGCCATGGATGTCGATCCGACGCTTTCCGTGGGCTCGGCCGAAATGGCCGGCCAAACGGTCAAATCGAGGGACACACTGTCCGCATCACAGAGGTTGCCTGCAGTGACCCAAAGCGTCAAATCAAGCAAGGAGTCCAAGGGGTTTTGTGCAAGCCAAGGGAAGCCTGGGCTCTCTGGGAAGGGCGCATCGATCCAGTCCCAATCGTACCCCAGACTGCCGCCATATCCGTCGAGCAACAGATCGACTTCCTCTCCTTCACAGACAACGCTGTCGGACCACATGGCCTGCAGCGAAGGAGCGTCCAAGACCAGAATTTCTCGTTGGCCTGAGGCAAAACATCCGAAACAATCGAAATACGTGAGTTCAAGCCAGTGGACGCCCACAGAATCCGCGTTGACATAGCCTGAATCGTCGACCAACGAGCCAGACCAAGTCACGTTTGAAGCGCACCCAGGGATGATTTGGCCCTCGAGTTGAAGGGTCTCTCCCAGGCACATCACTTCAGGGGGGCCTGCATAGGAAGGCGTTGGCAGAGGCACAATCACCATCATGTCATCGTACCCCATGCATCCATGATCATCGACGACGACCAATGAGAATCCACACGTGAATTCTGGTTCAAACGTGTACGACGGAAATTGGCCACCAACACCTTCGCACCCAAACCCAAATCCATTGACCAAATTCAAGGAGTCAATGGCTTCTGAGGGCACCTCAATTTCAAGAGGGCTGCCAGGGCAAAGGATGGTGTCGACGGGCAAATCCACGAATGGAAGTTCCAAGAAGGTGATGTCAATGGAGTCCTGTGCCAAGCAAGAGCCGCTGCCGGCGGTGAGGAAATAAGAATAGGTGCCTGGAACGCTTTGTTGAATGGCGCCTGAGGCGTCGATTCCGGGTCCGGTCCAAACCCCCTCCATTGCGGAGTAAAGCAGCGCAGGTGACCCCAAGCAGTATTCGACTTGTGGCGTCAAAATGGTGGGTTGGGGAATGTCGGACACGACCACCACGACACTGTCCTCGTCCATGCAGTTTTGGACGTTGGTGTATTCGTAGTGCAGCACAAACACGCCCACTTCGTCCGCCGTGAAGACTCCAGTTTCAGTGAGGTGTTCACCGGTCCAAATGCCGCCCATCGGAGCGGTCGGGATGGGGTGGGAGCCGTTGTCCATGCAGAAGAACAGCGTGTCCGTCAGCAGGACTTCGGGTGTAGGCGCGAGGTTGATGATCCAAGAGTCTTCGCTGAAGCACCCGTGTTCGTTTGTGACCGTTGCAGTCGCGTTTGTCGCGTCGACATTTTCAATGGCGCAGCATGGGCTGCTGCACGTGTCAATGGCCAACAGCGGCGGGAAGGCACTCCACTCGTATGTCCAGTTGTCCGTCAAAGTGTCCTCAGTCTCCACGCACATAGAGTAAGCATCTCCAAAGCACGGCCACGGGCCGTATCCCACGAGGTCGATGTCAGGTACGTCGTGAATCTCCACTTCCACAGTGTCCGTCATGGCGCATGACCCCTCTCCGATTCTCACCACCCATTCGTGGGTTCCTTCGCCGGCCACAACGGGGTCGAAGATGTAGTCTGAGGAGATGCCTTCTCCGAACCAGCACGCTTCTGTTTGCGCAGTCACAGGTCCCACTGGGGCATCCAAGCAGAACGCGAGTTGGGGGAGCAAGGGTGGAGTCGGCTCCACAACCGTAATGCTGAGGGTGTCTCGGTCCACGCAGCCGTTGCAATCTGTCACGGTCCACACCCATTCATACACGCCCACGCTGTCTGGAGTGAAGGTCCAAAGGCTGTCTGTCCAGGGATTTCCCGCATCGATGCAATTCCCTTCAGTCCACACTTCCGCGAAGAACTCGAGGTTGGCACCTTGCCCTTCCCATTCGCTTTGAACGGGGTTGCAGCCGAGGGCGTAGGGGGCTCCAAACTCAAATTCCATGATGTTGGGGATGGCTTGGTTGCACAGCACCGTGTCTCCGCCAACAATGGCGTTGGGTTGGCCCAAATCTTCGATGTATATCGAGGTGTTCAGAGAGGAGCACCCCCATTCGTTTGTCGCAGTCCACGACAACCAGCCTGAGCCGTTCACCAACCAAACGGCCGAGGTGTCGCATCCTCCGTCATATTCCCCCAGCCAATCCAAACTCCAGCACAGGCTCGAATCCTGTGCCGCGACGATGCTCAAGTCCAGTTCAGTGCCGTGGCATTCTTGGAAGGATCCTGGGCCTTCATAGTTCGGGATTTCGTTCACCACCACATGCACCGTGTCGATGTCGATGCAAGCGCCCATGCCTCCATGGAAGTAGATCTCCCATTCGCCTGGCTGAGAGAGGTCAAGGTAGGCCAGGGTTCCAGGGCAGTTCACTTGAGAATTGTCGGTCACTCGATCGCCAGACCAATTCCCAATCCATGGGGACTGCGCTTCGAGGAGATAGGGGGTCCATGATTGGCAGAACACAAGTGAGTCGAACGACAATTCCGTCGCCCCCAATCCTTCGGGGAAAACGCAAGAATCCAAACAGCACGTGGTGATTCCATAGTTGCACGCCGTTGAATCCTCGCAGGAAAAGGCGTCGCACGGTGGCGGTGGGGGAGTGCAAGGAACATCAGTGCATAGCCCCAAACTGTCCAGCGCGCCAACTCCCCAACAGATGTGATTCGTTTGCTGGCAACCCAATTCTGTGGTCGTCAGCCATGTCAGCGAGTGATGGGTGTACATAGAATCCACCACAACGCAAGTTCCCAGGCTGTCTTCGGAAAGCCACATGCTGTCGTCCAAAAGCCAACCGGTCACAGGTGCATTGACCCAGGATTGGCAAAGCGTGTCCCCCTCTTCTCCACAGCTGTGGAACTCAGAGGTCGTGTTGGAGGGGCAGCTGATGGGGGCGGTGACGGGCAAAGAAGACGACTGGCAACCAAACTCGTCAACCACGGTGCACGCCACAGCAGGGTTGACAAGGCAGTCGGGCATGACATATCCGAAGTCGGTGCTGAGACCCGTTTGCACGGCGTTTCCTCCAACGGTCCAGACCACGTCAGAAAATGCGTTGCTGGACCCTGGGAACACCACGGCAGTGAACTGAGAAGAGTCCCCCTGGCAGACCAAATCAGGCGCATCTACGAAGACTTCAGGACGGAATATGCTCCGGAAAGACAGGGTGTCCAGCGTTTGGCATCCCTCGGCGCTGAGGTATTCTAACTGAAAATCCCAGTTGAGGCCGTTGGAGAGCCACGTCAATGCGCCTGACCCGCTCGACGCATCAAAATCCAAATTCCACAGGTCAAACGTCTGGGAGTAAACGTTCATCCAGGAGGCTCCTGGAACGTTGAATTCCAACTCCAAGGTGTCGCCCACGCATTGCACAAATTCGGGGACCCCGTTGCTCATCGATCCCGCTGATCCGGAAATCAGCGAGTAGTCCAGAGGAAGACTTCCTTCGACCTCAAGTTGAAGTGTGTCGTAGATCGGTCCGCACGCAGACATCACTTCGAGGGCCACGAAAATGTCCTCGGCGGGGGCGGTTGGATGGCTTTGGACCATCAGGGTCGAGTCTCCGTAGACGTAGCTGCTGGCGTGGGGGTGCGGTTGGCCATTGGCTGAAAGGACATTCCAATTCAAGGAGTAGGCGCCGCTGTTCAACCCCACACCCTCGACTTGGGCAACCACGGACACTTCATCGCCACGACACAAGACATTGTCCAGAACACCATTGTCGTAAGAAGACAAGGTCACTTCAGGCAGTTCAGTGACCACGACAGAGGCGAAGAGGTCCAGCTCACCGCATCCGGTTTGACCTTCAAGTTCAATCAGGTAAATGCCAGGTGAATTGAAGGACCAACTGCGGTGCCAAAGGTCGTCGGAGAGCGTTTCAAATCCCTCCGGCTCCGTGTCTTCCGTCATGGGGCTGACAAACCAATCTCCCAGGATGTCACTTCCGCAAACCGATTCGATGGGGTCAATCCACAACTCGACAGTCTCGTTCACGCAAACATTGAATTGCTGCCCGTTGGAAACACCGGGTGTCGCCCAATCGCCTGGGGGTGACATTTCGACGCAGAAGGCTGCGCTGTCCAAGCTTGTGCCACAGGCGGGGTTGGATACGTCCAGCGTCGTGGTGTATTCCCCGGGCTCAAGCTGCACGGTCCAAAACGCAGAGTTGGGTCCGCCTGAATACGTGGTGGCATCTACAGGTTCCCCATTGTGGGTAAGGTTCCATTGAAGGGAGTACAAATCGGGGCATTGAACCGCCGGTCCAAGGGTCATCTGAACCAAGGAGCACGAATCCCCGGCCACGGCAATTTCAGACTCCGGTTCCATCAAAATGTTGAAACTCGCAGAGGCATTGACGGCAGGGAGGCAAGCGTTGGAAAGCTGGGCATAAATCGAATGTGTCGCCAACGCATCCAAACAAGTCAGCGATTCACCAAAGCTCCAGGAAAAGTCGTTCGAAGTGGTGTCCGAAACCGTCCCGCTGAAGGCAAATTCACCGTCCACCTGTACCTGCCAACTGGAGCCCAAGGGGTAGTCGTTGAGGTTGGACCATTCAAACAGAACTTCGCTCCCGGAGCAGGTCCAATCAGGGACAACCAGCGAAATCGGTTCTGGCGGTGTTCCGAGAAAGACCTCAAGCGTCTCCTCATTTGAACAGGACCCCAATGTTGCACTCACGTGCACGTCGTATTGACCCAATGAGGCGTATTCGTGTTCAAATGCGGATGCAAATGGCAAGCCGCTTTCCTGGGAGCCATCCCCCCAGTCGACATTGTAGGTGATGGCGACGCTGTTGGAAGGAGAGGTGTTGTAAAAGGACAAAAACGTCGACCCCTCACATTGGGTCCAACTGCCTTGCAAGTCCAGCATGGGCTCTGTAATGGGAATCAACGTGATGGCATTGCTGCAGACCGAGCCGTCATTAAGCAACAGTTCCACAAGGAAGGTGGTGGTGTTCTCGACCTGAACAAATGGGTTTGGGACGTATGGAGAAGGGTCAAATGTCACAGAATCACCCTCAATCACGGACCAAACCACAGCTGTGTATTCCTCTGACAAGTTGTAGGGAATCGTGGGGTTCCCACCCAATTGGATCAGGTCTCCTTTGCAAACTTCTTGGGGGGAAATGCCAGCATCAATCACACAGCCCAAGCCTCCACCAGTTTGGGCCTGGCCTTGGTGCAAACCCATCGCGGTGACGACGGTCAACACCAGCAGACGAAGGGCGCCACTCTTGTATGGAGCCCACGGACGGTTGGTCGCGACAAATGGAAGCATGACAATTCGATTTGGTTGATTCGTCGAATTTAGAGCAGTCCGGGGTAATTTTGGCCCTCGTGATCACAACGCAGGTGTCAAAGACAACCCCATTCTCATGAAAAACATCAACTTTCCTTTTCTCCAGGTGACCCTTTGTGTCGCTGCCTTCCTGTTGACTGCGCAATTTGTGCATGCCCAATGCGACGAGCTGTTCATGTCTGAGTACATCGAAGGCTGGAGCAACAACAAAGCCATTGAGATTTACAACCCCACCGATGCAGCAGTGGACTTGAGCGATTACCGCCTCGAGCGCTACTCCAACGGAGCGACCGCAGCACAAGACAACCAGAAGGTGGATTTGTCAGGGATGCTCGCCGCCAACAGCGTGGTGGTGGTCGTCTTGGACAAGCAGGACCCTGACGGGGTGGACTTCGAGGCGCCTGTGTGGGATGAGCTTGCGGAAGCCGCCGATTTGTGGGTTTGCCCCGTTTATGAAGAGAACAACACGATGTACTTCAATGGCAACGACGCGATGGTGTTGCGCAAAATCTCAACCAACACGCCCATCGACATCTTCGGCAAGATTGGCGAAGATCCTGGAACCACAGGCTGGGCAGAAATGACCCAGAACCACACGTTGATCCGCAAGCCAAGCGTGACCGGCGGTGACACCGATGCCTTGAACGATTACCTCGTCGTCGACCAGTGGGACGGCATCCTCTGGTCCAACGATTCGTTGAACTACACCTTGGACACCGTGTTTTTGAACCTCGGCTCACACACGTGTGAGTGCGGCACGACGGACGTCCAAGAGCAAACCGCGTCCATGAACGTGAAGGTGTTCCCCAACCCTGCTTCAGGCGACGTGGTGTGGGTGAGTGCAGCTTCGGCCATTCGTGAAGTGGTTCTGCACAACCTCGCAGGCCAGCAAGTGAGCCGTCAATCCGTGAATGGCTTGGGCGTGGCAGAAGTCCGCTTGGACGACGTGACTGCCGGCCTCTACTTGATGGAAGTGGTGCTTGAAAACGGGACCCGCGCAACCCGTCGCGTGGTTCGCAAGTGAGGAATCACATGTTTGCATTGAAGCCTTTGAGGGCGGTTGCGCTGGTGCTTTGGGCATGCGCAACGACAGCCGCTGCGCAACTGTGCACCATCAACGGCATCATTGAAGATGCCCTGACGGGAGAGCCTCTGATCGGAGCCTACGTCAAATCGGGGAACGCCGTGGTCGCCACGGACTTCGATGGGGTGTTTGCCATGCCTGTGCCCAAAGGGGTGGCCACGTTGGAGGTGTCCTACATCGGATACGCCAGTCAAGTCCGACAAGTGGAGTGCGAAGGCGCTTCCACATCGGTGCGTTTCCGGATGGAGACGCTCATCAT
>CBFHRO010000075.1:0-9485 GCA_965658245.1 uncultured Flavobacteriales bacterium | reverse complement strand
ACTCAAACTTCGACGGCTGTGTCCAACTCAACGACCTTCTCGACCTCTTGAGCGCATACGGTGATTGCCCTGCTGAAGAGTCAGCTTGGCAATGCGGTGACCCACTCGAGTATCAAGGCTACGACTACGAGACGGTGCAGATTGGGGAGCAGTGCTGGTTCGCAGAGAATCTGAGGGCGGAGAATTACAGAGGCGGAGAATCGATTCAAAGTAATGTTCCAGATGAAACTTGGACGACCATGGAATACGGCGCGTGTTGTGTCTATGGCGAAGGTTTAAGTGCTTGTCAGTCAGCAGGGCTTATAGGTGATCCTTGCGATGAATCTTTGTCATTGAGTGAGTTTGGACGCCTCTATAATTGGTTCTCAGTTATAGATTCCTCAGGCTTGTGTCCAAGCGGCTGGATGGTTCCAAATCATGAGGCGTGGAATGAGCTCGTGGATTTTGTAGGAGGAGTTGAAAGCGGTAATGAACTGAAAGAACAAGAAACCTGGATATATTCCAATGGAGCATACGTAGGAGAGAATTCGGTTGGCTTTAACGGAAAGGCTTCAGGTGAACGCACCCACCTCGGCAATTACGGGGGCGTTGGGCAGCATACTGGTTGGTGGTGCTCGACTCCGCTGTCAGATACAGAGGGAGGAGAAGTCTTGTTGCTGAGCTATTCAAATTATTTCGTCGACATTTCCCAAGAGCCTTATGTGGGTTTGCCAAATAGGGGGCGTCCTGTCCGCTGCATTAAAGACTGAATAAGTCCTTCACTCCGAAGTGCCCCGAGCAAAGTTTGTTCAACAGCGAATGAACCTCTTCGCTGATCTCTGACGAAGCGAAAACAGCATCGTAGACGATGAACCAATCGCCATCAGGGAATCTGTCCTGCAGCGCTGGTGCGATGACGCCATTGTAGAAGTACCCCTCCATCTCTTGAAGCAAGATGGCCAAGCCGCGCGATCGTTTCTTGGTGCTCATCTGCGTCTCGTTGTACGCATGGATGAACGACATGACGGTAGGGTATAGCTCGTAGACTGCTCTGCGCTTTCCGCGCGACTCACTGGGGTGTTTGGCACTGTTGGTGAACAGAACGTCTCTGAAGGTTGCGTCCTTCAAATCATCACGCTCAGGCCCTTTCAATTTTTGTTCGGAAGACATGATGACCTCAAACCCCTTTGAGCTGAGTCTTTCGGCTTTCATGTCGCTGTAGAAGTCGTAATCGATGACATTGCTGAAGAAGGGTAGGACATCGCTTGGGAGGTCAACAGAAGGCTTGAAAAGCTGTACTGGGCGATGGATGTGCTTCTTCAAGTCAAGAGGGTGAGCAAGCCCCAATTCGAAGTAGTTCAAGAGCGCTGCGCACAAGAACACCAGCTGGGCACTCTTCATGTCAATCTCCTCCATCGCATTGTCATGTCTGTCGTAGATGTGTTTGCGAAAAAGCTTAGGAGCATTGGTGAGGCTATGATGGATTCGTCCCTTCGAAAGACTTGCTTGGAAATCACCATTCTCGAACAACTCAATCAAGCTGTTGACCTCATTGACAAGAAACATGTGCCGAGCCTTGTCAAGTTCCTTACCCTTGTATAACCCACTCAATTCAATCGCCTCCAGTTCATCAAGAATTGCCGCCTTATCAAAGGACAGATTCTTCATGTGTTGGAGTTGATCGATGACACTTGGGTAGGTTTCGATCGCCTCAAGCTTTCTCTTCTCAATCCAACGATTGAACCGATTCAGTTGGTCTCCTTCGCTTAGTCGTTTGATTCCGAATTGCCCCTCCACCAATTCATCTCTGAAAGACTTTGAGAGGCGGTACCCCTTGCTACGAACACCAGCGATGTACGAGTCATACACTTCAAGTATCCCAGTATCCTGTAGCGGAACGAAGACCTTTTGTTTGAAGGACTTCCCAAGCACCAATTGACATTCTGAGCTGTGCAAGTTGATGTATTCGTGCCTCTTGATTTTGTGGTCTTCCTTCAAAACATGAAGAGACAGGTATCCAACAAAAAAAAGAAGCTTGTCATGGTCGGCCTTAGGGGGGCTTTTGAGGGCCCCCTCGGCCTTGAATAAGCCCATGGCACTGTTGGGTATGTAAAGCTGCAATCCACTCACGCCTGAATAAGATATAGGGGGAGGGGTCCACATATGTCATACCGTGAAGACGAGGTGGAAAACACAGTTACCACCACCCTCGGGATTATCCATACACAATAACGACAGACTCACGTATCCGAAACCGATTCTGCGGAGGGAGGGGGTGTCAGATCGTAGGGAAGTCGGTGAGGGTTTTTGGCTTTTTGTGTGAAGGCGAAGGGCGAAAGTCTGGCAGCAAAACTGGCAGTTATGGCAGCTGGTAGAGTATATTTAGGGAAGTCAACCGCTGTTTCACCAGCCAGACTTCCCACGTTTCCGACCCTCGGAAACCCTTGCCACACAACGAAAAAAGCCCCCCGAAATGGGAGGCTTTTGTTGAGCGAGAAACGAGATTCGAACTCGCGACCCCAACCTTGGCAAGGTTGTGCTCTACCAGCTGAGCTATTCTCGCAAATGGTGCCCGAGGGACCTCAGGCATCCCGCTCGTTTGCGGGAGGACAAAATTAGCACAACCTCTCCTTTCTGCAAAGGCCGTGCGCAATTTTTTCTCTTTGCCTTGGGGGCCAGCCCAAATCTTCGGAGCATTGCATCCGCAACCGCGACACAATGAATTATTTGGCGCACATGGTGGTGGGACAATGGGCAGGCCTCAACGAGAAGGGCGTGCTTGGCAACTTCATGGGCGACGCCGTCAAAGGACGCGACGTCGAGGGCATGTGGGGTGTGGACGTGGGGCGCGGCATCCGACTGCACCGTGCCATCGACGACGTCAGCGACCGGCACGAGGCGAGCCGAGAGGCGCGCAAGCTGCTTCGGGTGACGTGCGGGAAGTGGAGCGGGGTCGTGTGGGACGTCTTGGTCGACCACGTGTTGGCCCAGGACTTTGAGTGCCTCGCAACGGGATGCGGTGCGCTCACGGCCTTTGCGGGAAGCCACGAGGCGGTTCTGGATGCGCAACGCGAGGCGATGCCGGAGCGAAGCCGCCGGTTCTTCGACGCCATGGTGTCGCACGGGTGGTTGGTGGGTTACCGCGATCCCAAGACCGTGGAGGCCGTGCTGGTGGCCATGTCTCGTCGGCGGGAGATCGCCGGCCCCGTGGCGCGAGGCTGGGAGGCCTTTTTGAAGGACGAGGAAACGTTACGTGGGTTGGGATGTGATTTGGTCCAACACATGGAACGGTGGGGAAAGGAGGTGAACCTCGTATCTTTGACTCCTCAGCATCTTTGAAAGATGCGCTGCGCGCCAGCACCTCTGCTTGGAAAGCGCAAGACACCATTGATTGCAATCCCTGAAGACGAGATCCATGACGGACGCTTCCATCAACTTTGACGCGCTGAGCTACAACAGCATGCGGGACGACTTGGTCATCCCTGAGTACGGCCGTTCCATTCACCAAATGGTTCAGCACTGCCTCACCATTGCCGACAAGGCCGAACGCAGCAAGTGCGCGGCCGCCATCGTCAGCGTGATGGGCAGCGTGGTGCCGCAGGAAGGGGACAAAGAGGGGGCGGAGCACAAGCTTTGGAACCAGTTGCACGTGATGGCGCGGTACGAGCTCGACGTGGACAGTCCCTATCCCAAGCCGGAGCCGGCCGAGAAGGACAGCGCACCCGCCGACATGGACTACCCCAACGCCCAGTCTCGTGTGGGCCACTATGGCAAGACCACCCTCGACTTGATCGAAGCTGCCAAGGCCATGCCTGAGGGCGAAGAGAAGAATATCCTGGTCGTGAAGCTCGCGAACTTGATGAAGCGTCACTTTTTGACGTGGAACCGCAACACGGTCGAAGATTCAGTCATCGCAGCGGAATTGAAGGCCAAATCTGATGGCGCTCTCACTCTCCCTGAAGGCACTGAGCTGGAAAGCCAGGCGGACATCTTGCGCAGCGTGCGCAAGACGAGCGACGCCTTGGCACGTCCGCACAAGAAGAAGAAAAAGCGTCGCTGACCCGACCCGACCTGACCCGATCCGACCCGACCTGACCCGACCTGACAAGGGGCGCGGAGTCCCCAATTCGGGGTTGATAACCCCTCGAAAAAGCGCGCGAAGGCGTGAAGTGTCCTCCGAAATTCGGGGGCATGGGAAGTTTCATCATTGAGGGCGGGCACCGCCTGCAGGGGGAGGTCATTCCTCAGGGTGCCAAGAACGAGGCGTTGCAGATACTCTGCGCGGTGATGCTCACGGCCGAGCCGGTCACCATCCACAATTTGCCAGACATCGTCGACGTCAACAAGCTCATCAACCTGTTGGGTGACCTCGGCGTGAAGACACAGCACCTGGGTCCCGGCTCCTGGCGCTTCGAGGCGGACGATGTCAACCTCGACCACCTCAAATCGGACTCGTTCCGCACCAAAGGCGGCGCGTTGCGCGGGTCCGTGATGATTCTCGGACCGATGCTGGGCCGCTTTGGCATGGGTGCCATCCCTCGACCCGGAGGCGACAAAATTGGCCGCCGTCGCATGGACACCCACTTCATTGGATTCCAAAAGCTCGGCGCAGAGTTCAGCTACGATGCCGCATCTGGGTTCTTCAACGCCAGTGCCCCAGACGGATTGAAGGGCACCTACATGTTGCTCGACGAGGCGTCGGTGACGGGCACCGCAAACGTTGTCATGGCGGCGGCGTTGGCCGAGGGCACGACCACGATTTACAACGCGGCCTGCGAGCCTTACCTGCAGCAACTGTGCAAGATGATCAACCGCATGGGCGGGAAGATCAGCGGTGTCGGTTCCAACCTCCTGACCATCGAAGGTGTGCCTTCGTTGGGAGGCACCGAGCACCGTTGCCTGCCTGACATGATTGAAATCGGAAGCTTCATCGGCATGGCCGCCATGACGCAAAGCGAGATCACCATCAAGGACTGCGCCTACGACGAATTGGGGGTCATCCCCAACGTGTTCCGCCGTTTGGGCATCCAGATGGAGCGCCGCGGAGAAGACCTCTACATCCCGGCGCAAGACCACTACGAAATCGACACCTTCATCGACGGCAGCCTCTTGACTGTGGCCGACGCGCCATGGCCTGGATTCACGCCAGACCTGTTGAGCATCGTGCTCGTGACGGCGACCCAGGCACGTGGCAGCGTGTTGATCCACCAAAAGATGTTCGAGAGCCGCCTGTTCTTCACCGACAAGCTCATCGACATGGGCGCCCAAATCATCCTCTGCGACCCCCACCGCGCCACCGTCATCGGCCTCGACCGCAAGTCGAGCCTGCGCGGCGTGACCATGACGTCGCCAGACATCAGAGCTGGGGTGAGCTTGCTCATTGCCGCGTTGAGTGCGGAAGGCAAGAGCACCATCCACAACATTGACCAAATCGACCGAGGCTACCAGCACATCGACGATCGTTTGCGTTCGTTGGGAGCCCAAATCGTTCGTGTTTGACCCCTTTCAATCTATCTTTCATGTTCAATCAACGACCTGAGAAATCCCCTCGAATCATGTGGAAAGTAGGAGCAATGTTGGCCATGTCCGCCTTGGTGTGGTCGGGCTGGTCCACCAATGAGGAGCCCATCATCATCGCACCTTCGACCTTAGAGGTGACCGGCAAAATCGGCCACAACATCGGAGACGAGGCCCCCGAGATCGCCATGAACAACCCCAAGGGCAAGGAAATGCGCCTCAGCGACCTGCGCGGGAGCTACGTGTTGATTGACTTTTGGGCGTCTTGGTGCGGTCCCTGCCGCCGCGAAAACCCCAACGTGGTGCGCGCCTACGACAAGTACAAAAAGGCGAAGTTCAAAGACGGCGAAGGCTTCGAAATCTTCAGCGTGTCCCTCGATTCAGACATCCCTCGCTGGGAGTCGGCCATCAAAAAGGACAACCTCGATTGGAAGCACCACGTGAGTGACTTGAAGAAGTGGGACAACGAAGCGGCCGTCATGTACGGGGTGAATTCCGTGCCGATGAGCTTCCTCGTCGACCCCAACGGCATCATCGTGGCGAAGAATCTCCGCGGCATCGAATTGCACCGTCAACTCGACAAGTACGTCACCAGTTTCTGACGACCTCGACAGGGTGCGTTTCACCGGCGCGACCTGACAGAATTTGCAAGGGCTTGGCTTCAATGTCAGGCCCTTGTCGCATCTTCTGACACCTTGTCGCATCTTCGCGCTCGGAACGGCGCATGGCATGTGGTTTGACCTAGTGGTGCGCAACCCAAACATTCAACCGAACGCCATGAACACGGAAGAAGTGAAAGACACCGAGGTCAACGAAATGCAAGACGACACCCAAGCCCCCGAAGCCAATGCGGAGCAGGCGACAGAAGCCGCAAATGATGCGGCCCACGAAGCCGGGGAAGGAGGGCAAGATGAGGCCACCGATTGGCAGGACAAGTACCTGCGTCTGTACGCGGAGTTCGACAACTTTCGGAAGCGCACCATGCGGGAGCGTGGGGATTTGATCCGCAACGCGTCCATGGACGTGCTTGAGAAGTTGCTCCCCGTGTTGGATGATTTTGACCGTGCGGCTGCCAACCCAAGTGACGACGCGACCGTGACCCGTGAAGGGCAGGCCTTGATCCACACCAAGATGCGTCAGTTGCTCGAAGCCCAAGGCCTCGCCAAGATGGAGGTGAACCAAGGGGACGTCTTCGATGTGGACCTTCACGAAGCCATCACCAACATTCCTGCGCCGACGCCTGACTTGGCCGGCAAGGTGGTCGATGTGGTGGAGCCCGGATACAAGTTGAACGACAAAATCATGCGCTACGCCAAGGTGGTGGTGGGGCAATAAGGCATCATGGCCAAACGCGATTATTACGAAACACTCGGCGTCTCCAAGGGCGCCTCGGCCTCGGACATCAAAAAGGCCTACCGCAAGCTTGCCCTGAAATTCCACCCGGACAAGAACCCGGACGACGCTTCGGCAGAGGAGAAGTTCAAGGAGGCGGCGGAGGCCTATGAAGTGCTGAGCGACGACACCAAGCGCCAGCAGTACGACCGGTTTGGCCACGAAGGCATGCGTGGTGGTCCCGGCGGATTTGGCGGGGGCGGCATGAACATGGATGACATCTTTTCCCAGTTTGGCGACATCTTCGGTGGGGCCTTTGGGGGAGGAGGAGGTGGCGGCGGCCGTCGCCGTCGCATGAAGGGGGCCAACCTTCGCATCAAGGTGAAGCTGACGCTCGAAGAGGTCGCTGAAGGCATCCACAAGAAGGTCAAGGTTTTCAAGCAAGTGCAGGCTGCAGGCGTAGAGCACGCCGATTGCACCACGTGCAACGGCACTGGACAGGTGCGTCGTGTGACCAACACCATCTTGGGTCAAATGCAAACGGCCTCGACCTGCAACGTGTGCCACGGCACAGGCCAAAGCATCACCCGCAAGCCCAGCGGCACCGACGAGATGGGCATGAAGCGTGAGGAGGCGGTGGTGACCCTGGAAATTCCAGCAGGTGTGGAGGACGGCATGCAGTTGAGCGTGCGCGGCGAAGGCAATGGCGCCCCCCTCGGTGGTGTGCCTGGCGACCTCATTGTGTTGGTCGAAGTCCTTCCCCACGACACGTTCCAGCGCAACGGCAAGAACCTGCATCACGACCACTACATCAGCTTTGTGGACGCCGCACTCGGTTCCACGGCCGAGGTTCCTTTGCTTGGTGGAAAGGCCAAAATCAAGGTCGACGCCGGCACGCAAAGTGGCAAGATTGTGCGCCTTCGCGGCAAGGGATTGCCTTCGGTGGACAGCTACGGAAACGGCGATTTGTTGATCAACCTCAACGTATGGACACCCAAGTCGTTGACAAAAGGCGAGACCAAGGCCTTGGAAGCGCTTCGCGATTCTGCGAACTTTCAGCCTGACTCGGACCACGGAGAGCGCGGCTTCTTCGACAAGGTTCGGGACATGTTCTCGTAACCATGACCACCCCCGTCCTCCACACCCAAGGCGTCACGAAGTCGTTCGGCGACCACGTGGCATTGGCTCCGCTCGACATCGAGGTGCAGGAGGGCCGCATCGTCGGTTTGCTTGGGCCCAACGGCGCGGGCAAGACCACCTTGTTGCGCATGGTGACCGGCATCACCCAACCCGACGCCGGAGCGTTGCGCATGTGGGGGGAGCCCCATCATCGCAAGCTGCTGTCCCGCATGGGGTACCTTCCTGAGGAGCGGGGGTTGTACAAGAGCATGCGCGTCGCGGAACAGGTCCTGTATTTCGCCACCTTGCGCGGGATGGCCCGCCCCGATGCGGAACGCGAGCTGAAGGGCTGGTTCGAACGGCTCGAAGTCGAAGGATGGTGGAACCGGGAGGTGGCCGACCTGAGCAAAGGCATGGCCCAAAAAATCCAGTTCATCGCCACCGTCCTGCACCGTCCCGAGCTGCTGATCCTGGACGAGCCCTTCAGCGGCCTCGACCCCATCAATGCGGCTTTGGTCCGCAATGAAATGTTGCGCCTGGTAAAGGACAATGGCACCACCTTGGTGTTGTCCACCCACGACATGGGTTCCGTGGAGGCGTTGTGTGACGAAGTCATTTTGCTTCATCAGGGCAAGAAGGTTCTGGCGGGGCCCACGGATGTTGTTCGTGAGGACGCCCGCCGGGGTCGCATCCGTCTGGCCATGCGAGGCAACTTGATGGCGTTTGTGGCGGAGCTCGGCGCCCGTGCCGAGCTGCTTTCCAAATCCACCCGGACGGAATCGGCCAACGCGTCGGACGCCATCCACGACTTGGACATCGCCCTTCCAGAAGATTGGGCGATGCCGGCGTTCTTGGCCTGGGCCGTTCAGCACGTCGACGTGTTGGAGGCCATGCCGTTGAAGATGTCGATGGAGGAGGTGTTTGTTCAATCTGTCGAATCGGCCTCATCATGAGCCAGAGCGCCTTTCACATTTGGAGCACTGTCGTGCGCCGCGAATACGTGACCCGGGTGCGCCGTCGTGCCTTCCTCGTGGCCACCTTGTTGGGGCCCGTGCTGTGGGTCGGCCTGGTGGCGGGCATCGTCCTTTTGACGCAAAGCACCGAGTCCCCGACCAAGGTTTGGGTGGTGGACCACGATGGATTGCTCACCGTACCTGCCCAGGAGGGGCAGTTTGTGCCGTCGTGCCCTTCGTGCTACCCCGAGCGGGAATTGCTCGAGTATCGTTTTGGGCGTGACACCAAGGATGCCCAAACTCTCGAAACGGAAGGTTTCACCTGCATGGTCGAATTGGACGACGGCATCGTGCAAAGCGAGAAGGCACAGCTTCTTCATTTGGACCCTCCGACCGGCCGGGTCAAGCGGTGGATGCAGCGCGACCTCAGTCAGGCGTTGGAGCGCCTCAAGGTCCGAGAGCAGTCCGACCTGAATTACGACGACTATCTCGCCCTGAAAACGGACGTGGTGCTCGTGGGCATCGACATGTCGACGGGAGAGCAAAAGGGCGCCGGGCAGGGTGGACTCGGCTTCGTGTTCAGCA
>CBFHRO010000074.1:0-9582 GCA_965658245.1 uncultured Flavobacteriales bacterium | reverse complement strand
AGAACATCCTTCCCAGAGATACGCCATACAGTCCCCCCACCAATTCATCTCCCTGCCATGCCTCCACAGAATGGGCCAAGCCCAATTGGTGCAGTTCAACGTAGGCTGTCACGATGTCTTCAGTAATCCATGTACCCTCCCCATCTCTGGGTGCGTACTGACATCCGCGAACCACCGCCTCAAAGTCCCGATCCAAGGTGATCCGATACCGTCTTCGGTTCAGTTCGTTCCGCATGCTTTTGGACACTTTAAGCTCGTGCACAGGAAGCACCGCCCGTTCTGAAGGAGCCCACCAAAGGATGGGATCTTCCTCCATGAACCATGGAAATGCACCATGTTCATACGCCGCCAGCAAGCGAGCGCTTGAGAGGTCCCCGCCAACCGCCAGCAATCCGTGTTCCCCGGCAGCTTGCACGGGCGGGAATTGCAAATCGGCGTCGAGCACGTGGACTTTCATGGTGCAAAGAAACAGCGCGTAAGCTTCCTTTGCGGCAATGAAGGTACCCAACGTGCTCAAGAGCCGGTTGCGGCAACTCCTCCATCCTGATGTCTTGCCAGGTTGGGGGGCGCAGCAGTTGGCATGCCCCCCGGGACGTCCCAAAGATTTGCCACAGAAAATCCAAACGGCGAGAAGGGCGGGTGTGGTTTGTTTGTTGTGTTGGGAGGCCCCCAAGGGATGGGGTGTGGTGTTGATGAAGCGCACCCAAGATGGCTCGCCCCACAGTGGTCAATGGGCGTTTCCTGGAGGTGCAGAGGAAGCATGTGACGAAGGAGATTTGGAGCGCACGGCACGCCGAGAGTGTCAAGAGGAAATTGGCGTGCTTTTGAACGATGCGGAAGTCATGGGGGCCTTGTCGCCGCTGTACATTCCACCCAGCCACTTTTTTGTCCAGCCCATTGTGGCAGTGGCTGAGGGACCGTTGGCGTTTGTGCTGCAAGAAGAGGAGGTCGCGGAAGTGTGCGTCGTTCCGTTGTCTGATTTGCCTGAAGCGGGTCGTCCATGGAAAGCCATGGAAGTTCGGGTCAAGCACGGAAAGGCGCAGGCACCGGGATGGGCCATGAAAGAGGGCGTGCTGTGGGGCGCAACCGCCATGATGACGGCAGAGTTGATCGAGGTCTGCGCGCGGGCGGGATTTGGTCGTTCTTTTGCAGACGAAAACGACCTCCGATCATGAAGGACTTGACGCACCCCAACAACCAAAAAGTCAAAGCTGCGCTGGAAGCCGCAAAGGAAAAGGGAGATGCCTCTTGGGTGAGGCCGCTCCTCGACGCGTTTGCCAGCCGTGCAGAGGATGAATTGCGTGAGGAAATGAGAACCATGCTGGGAAGCATGAAGGTGTCGGCGGCGGAACAAACGTTCCTTGACGCCCTGGTGGACCCGCAATTGAATCACATCAAGGCCGACGTTCTCGGATTTCTTTGGAGTTGTGGATTCACCTGCGATGGTTGTCTGTCCCGTGTGACAGATGTGGCGTGCGAGGGCGATTTCCAACAGGCTTTTGAAGGCGTGACCTTGCTCGAGCAAATCGAAACTGTGACCGACGAAAAGGACTTGCTCGAGGCGCAAGTCGTGGTAGGGGAGTCCATTCAAGCGGATTCCAAATCAGACATCCGCCCCTTCTTGGAGGCCATGCGCACCCATCTGGCGTGGCTTTATGACGGCATGCAATAAGTTGACGTGGCCGTTCAGTCGAGGGTCGGACGTCTTTTTTCGATGCGCGTCAGCGGGCCGGGACACGTGCCATGGTGGCAGTCCGCACATGCCGAGACCACGGCATTGAAGTGTTCGGCAGAGGGCGTGTTGTTGAACTGCTCAATGGCCTGCAGGTAGAGCGGTGCATGCGTCATGAAATGTCCGTTGACCATGGACGCGTCGGTGGGCTCCAATTCCACCAAGTTGTGACTGGCCAGGCGGTGTCCGCTCCACTCGTGGTTTGGGTCAGCCATGACAGCTTCCAAGACCACCTGCAATTGGCTGTCCATCGCCACCATGGCCGAGGCGAGGGCTGAAGAACCGTTGGGTTGATTGGGGGCGAGCTTGGGTGCAGCGCACGAGGAGTCGGTGGAGTCACATGCCGCAAACAACATCACGCCAGCCGCGCACATGGTACGGAGTGCCGAAGAGGTCAAGGCCTGAGGTGAAAAGCGCATGTCAGTCTTCAATCATGACCCCGGTGGCCGTGAATGCCAACCGCAATTCGGGCTCTTCGATGGCGTCAATTTCTTCTTGGGACTTGCCAGCGTCCTCCGCATAATGTTGAAGCATGGGCACAGTCAGGGTGTCGTAGAACGCTTCGCCTTGGACGACGGTGCGTTTGCCTTCGGCGCCCTCCGTGGGGACAAAAAACCCGTAGTCAAGGAACCTCACAAAGACGGTATCTTCCCCAGAAGCCACATCCATCCAGCATCCTTTTTTGGCGCAAGTGGCGGTGATTTCTCCCTCAAAGCGCATCTGTGCCCGCCCTGAAGAGGCCAATTCTGCGCGCATTTGGGCGCCATCCACCGTGTTGTCCGTGTCGATGACAGAGCCGTAGAAGGTTTGGTTGTCTGGGGCGTTTTCTGATTCAACTGGCGTGGGCGAACCGCAGCTTGCCATCAAAAGGATCAAGCCGCCAAGGCAGAGGGTGGGGGGGAGAAAGGGCTTCATGAGTTCAAAGTGAAAATGGATGGTGTAAGTACAACGTGTCGAATGCGTGAATGCGTGAATGCATGAGGTCAATGGGTCCGGGTCATGCGTTCATGGGTGATCAATAGAAAATCTCCTCTCCCCACTTCGCTTGAATCGGGGGAGGACATGTCTGACTGCATGTGAACGTGAATGGTCAGGATGTCAAGGTCGGGTTGGGCGTGCCTCAAATACCAACCAATGCCTTCTTGGTCCTGACTGTGGTAGGCGCCGTTGAAATGGATGAACGGGCCGTCGTCAGGCAGGTTGGTTGAGATGAAGTGGGCCATCGTGGCGTCTTTGATGGCTTGGGCCATCGGCAGGGTCTCGCCACCGTGACCGCCGCCCATGGCCAGCATCGCGTCGTATCCTGGCAATGAGAGGTCAAAGGGCACGGGAAGTGGAGGGAGGAACGCCTGCGCTTCAGGACTCAGGTTTTCGAGGCCATCAAGGCCGTGCTGGTAGACGTAGCTGGCATACCTGCGGGGCACGTTGGTGGCAATGAAGGGCAAATCGTGCACTTGCGCCAATTCCAACAGCGGATGGTAATCGGTGAAGTGGTTGGGCCACAAATTGGCCGCGGCCTTGAATTTGTCCTCGCTCACCAACCCGGCCAGGAATTCATCCAAGACCAGCTGGTCGTCAGCTTCGAGCATTTCGGCACCCATCGCAGGACGGACGTCCATCTCAATCAATGCGCGAACCAACTCGGCTTGGAGCCAGTGCATGACAGGGTCGTCGTGGTACTCGCCAAACAGCACCACCTCGGATTCCATGGCAGCTTCAACGAGGTCTGTCCACGGGACGGGTTTCCCGTCGATGTCGAACAGGGCATAAGCACGCGGCGCGTCGGCCAGGGCCTTTTGGATCGCACGCTCTTGTCCCGTTCCTTGAATTGAAATCAGGATGAGCAAGCTGACTGTGAGAAAGCGATTCATGGAGAGAAGTTGCGTCATGGGTCAAGTTTGGAAAACGCCAGGTCGAAAGGGTTCTTTGGCAGGGGCGCCGTTGGCGACCTCGATGCCCATGCTGACCCAGGTTCTTGTGGCCTCAGGATCGATGATGGCATCCACCCAAAGGCGAGCTGCGGCGTAGAGAGGATCGGTTTGGGCGTCGTAACGCTGCGTGATGGTGTCGAGCAAGGAAGCTTCCTCGCTTGGATCGGGCGTTTGTCCGCGCTTGGCGAGTGAGGCTTTTTCAATTTGAAGCAGCACCTTGGCTGCCTGTGCGCCCCCCATGACGGCGATGCGCGCCGTGGGCCACGCGACAATGAGCCGCGGGTCGTAGGCTTTTCCGCACATGGCGTAGTTGCCTGCACCGTAGCTGTTGCCCACAATGACGGTGAACTTGGGGACGACACTGTTGGCCACCGCATTCACCATTTTGGCGCCATCCTTGATGATGCCTCCGTGCTCAGAGCGAGACCCCACCATGAATCCCGTGACGTCTTGCAGAAACACGAGAGGCACGTTTCGCTGGTTACAGGTGGCGATGAAACGGGCGGCTTTGTCTGCACTGTCGGAATAGATGACCCCCCCAAATTGCAGCCCATCTTTCTTGCTCTTGACCATGCTGCGTTGGTTGGCAACCAAGCCCACACTCCATCCGTCGATGCGCGCATAGCCACAAACCAGGGTCTTTCCGTAGCCTTTTTTGTACTCGGTGAAGCTGTCGGAATCCACCAGCGCGTCAATCAGTTCATGGGTGTCGTAGGGTTCTGTGCGGGCATCCGGAAGCACGGCGCACGGCGAAGCGCCAGCAGGCGTTGCCGACTCCGCCCGCTGAAATCCGGCCTGACTTCCGAGGTCTCCCCAATGCGAAACGAGGGTTCGGATGTGGGAGAGGGCTTCCGCTTCGTCTTTGCAACGGTAGTCTGTGACGCCGCTGATTTCATCGTGGGTGGCTGCACCTCCGAGCGTTTCGTTGTCAATGGTCTCTCCGATGGCCGCTTTGACGAGGTAGCTGCCCGCGAGAAAGATGGAACCGGAGCCCTCGACAATGATGCTCTCGTCACTCATGATGGGGAGGTAGGCGCCTCCCGCCACACAGCTGCCCATGACGGCCGCGATTTGGGGAATGCCGGCCGAGGAAAGACGCGCGTTGTTCCGGAACATCCGACCAAAGTGCTCTTTGTCGGGAAAGATCTCGTCCTGCATCGGCAAATAGACGCCCGCACTGTCGACGAGGTAAATGATGGGGAGGTGGTTTTCCAGCGCGATTTCCTGGGCGCGGAGGTTCTTTTTCCCGGTGATGGGAAACCAAGCTCCGGCTTTGACCGTGGCGTCGTTGGCCACCACAAGACAAGGCTTTCCATGAATGCGACCGAGCTCAATCACCACGCCTCCCGCAGGACAGCCGCCTTCTTCTTCATACATGCCATGCCCCGCAAGTGCCCCAATTTCAAGACGCTCGCAACCTGGGTCAAACAGTCGATCCAAGCGCTCCCGCGCGGTCCATTTGCCTTTGGCGTGTTCTTTCTCGATGCGTTTGGGACCTCCGCCTTGGCGCACTTTGGCCAAGATGCGTTCAAGGTCGGAGAGCCGCATGCGCATTCGGTCTTCGTTGAGATTTTGCACCAGCTGTTTGTCCTTCGCCATGTCTCGAAGGTACAGCAAGCCCCTACCTTTGAGGTCATGAGGTGGGCATCTCTTTTGACAACAACCTGCGCAATGTGGACGCTTGTGGTGGGGCTTGGTGGATGCGGTTCGCGGCATCCCGAATCGCGCATGCCCGATTCGCAGCTTTCGTCGCAGCATGCCCGAGGGTTTGAATGGTTCACCGGCAAGCAGGGCCAAACAGTCTTGGGCATTCGACAACCGAGGACGGGTGCGCCTCTGGCCACAGTGACTCAAACCCCGATTGACCTCCTAGCCCTGCCCAAGCCTTGGCGAGATGTGGCACATGTCTTGATTTCGCCGGACCGGGGGATGCTGACCACGAGCACCACCCACGTCCATTTGCTCGAAGCAAGTGACAACCTCGGCGCCTGGCGCGGAGGCACGTCGCTGCAATACTTGCGGGATGCCCGTGTGCTGGCGTGGGCGGATTCGACCAAGGTGCGAGATGTGGGCGGAGATGGCGGCTTGAATGCCGAAGTCGTCACCATGATGAATCCCGGCTGCATCCTGACCGGCCCCAACCAAGATTTGACAGAGCGAAATTGGCCTTGGGTCCCCGTGACGGAATATTTGGAACCCCATCCACTCGGACGCGCAGAATGGATGGTGCCGCTGGCATGGATGGCGGGAGATTCCGCGGCTGGGGCACGTGCCTTCCAAGCAGCCAAGACGCGATATCTCGCTGCAGCAGAGGCCTCAAAGCCCACGGGCAAGCGCGTGTTCACGGGAAGCGTGGCCGACGGCATATGGCACGCACCCGGCAAAAGCAGTTTTGTGGCGCAGTGGATTCAAGACGCGGGAGGCGTCTACGCCCTTGAGGATGCGGACGAGCAAGGCAACGTGGCGTTGAGTCTCGAGGCGATGTTGGCCCTGGTATCGAGCGTGGATGCGTGGGTCCTTGTGACGTATGACGAGCAAGGGGTGGATGAGAAAGACGTGCTGGGCATGGACCCTCGACATGCCCAGGTCATGGAAGCCGTTGAGGATGTTTGGGTGTGCAACACGGCGAAGGTCGATTATTTCGGGGAGGTCGTGGCGCATCCTGAGTGGGTGCTGGAAGACTTGGCCGCCTTGGTGCAATCAGATTCGGAGGGGCCGCATGGCGTGTTTGAAAAACTCGAGCGACCTTCCCCCCGACCATGAAGACCCGCCTTGTGTTTTTGTTGATGCTGCTGCTGGCGCTCGGCCTGCACATTGCCTTCGGCGAGGTGGACATTGCGTGGGGAGCGCTCGCGAAAGCACTCTTCTCAGGAGGGGATGTGAATGAATTGCACGCCACGATTGTAAAAGAGGTGAGGATGCCCCGGGCCATGACGGCCATGGTATCCGGCACCTTGTTGGGATGGTTGGGCTTGCTCATGCAGACGTGGTTTCGCAATCCACTGGCTGGACCGGGGGTGTTGGGAATCACTTCCGGGGGATCGCTCGGAGTCGCCCTTGCAGTGCTGCTCGGCTTGGCGATTCCGGCGTGGATGGCAGCGGCGGTGGGGTGTTTCGCGGTGCTTTTGTTGATCGGCGTGGGGGCACGTCGCTTCGCGTCTCCGGTGACCACGTTGGTGTTTGGACTGATGATCAGCTACGCCGTCAGCGCCGTGGTGACGGTGTTGCAATCGTCGGCCACGGCCGAGGCGCTGCAGACGTTTGTGTTCTGGGGAATGGGAACGTTTGGCAAGGCCGGTTTCATTCAAGCGATGTCCTGTATGGCGCTGCTGGTGTTGTTGGGCGCGTGGATGATGCATCGCGCGTCGTGGCTGGACATGTGGACCCTGGGCGAAGATTTGGCCCAAACCATGGGGGTCCCCAAGGCCCGCTTGAACATGGAGATTTTGTTGATCACTGGCCTTGTATTGGGGGTGGTGACCTCAGTGTGTGGCCCGCTGGCATTCCTCGGTCTGGCCACGCCACATGTTTATCGCTTTTTTCATGCCGAACGCGGCCACTCAGACGCCATCCAAGGCATCGGCATGTGGGGTGGATTGCTGGCGTTGCTCGCTGATGGTGTGGTGAGGTGGACAGACAGCGTGGCCATGCATTGGCCTTTGAATGCGGTGTTGGCCATCCTCGGGGCGCCAGTGGTGTTGGCTGTGCTTTGGAAACGAACCCACGATTGGTCATGAACTTGGTTTTGAACAACCTGCAAGTGGGCCACAAGCTCCCGTTGACCAAGCCAATGTCCGCGTCATTTGGGGCAGGAGGGATGCACGTGTTGCTGGGGGCGAATGGGGCGGGGAAAACCACGTTGCTCCGCACGGTCTTGGGGGTTCAAGCGCCTCTTGGTGGGCAGGTCACGATGGAGACGAAGATGGCCAAGTTGCACACGACAGATGCCCAAGCGTGGGGAAAGCATGCAGCTTTTGTGCCTTCCATGCCGCCCAAACATGTGGGTCTCACAGTGGAAGAGGTGCTTTTGCTGTCGGGCTCCGGGGAGGATGCGGTGTCGCATCACCCTCAGTTGGAGCCATGGTTGAATCGACGGCTGTCTGCACTAAGCGACGGACAGGCTCAGCAAGTGATGGTCGCGCGGGCCATGCTGCAATCAAAGGATTGGTTGATGTTGGACGAGCCGACGGCATTTTTGGACGTCCGCGGTCAGCGACATCTCTGGGACATGCTGACCACCCACCTCCAGCGCGGCGGAAGCGTGATGCTGGCCACGCATGACTTGAGAGGCGTGCACAGATGGATGCAAGAGGCGCCTGGCGACGTTGCGGGGGACAGCTCCATTCACGTGCTTTCGTCAAGCGGCCTTTCGCCACTGGCCACAGACGCGTCTTTGGACGCGTTGGAAGCGGCCCTGGGGTGAACAAACCCTCCTCCCACGAGGTAACGTGGTCGTACCTTTGCCCTCCTTGAGAACGACCCCACCATGCTAGAGCGCATTTTGATTGGATTGACCTTCGTCACCGTCTTTTTCCTGATCATCGAAACTTTGACATTTCGGTCGTTGTGGAAAGCCTACGGCGCGATGTCTTGGTGGCCCACCGCCAAAACGGTGTGGTGGTCCATCCATGTGGTGGTGTGGGCAGCGTTCTTGGCCGCGTTTTTCATGTGGCCGACGTGGCGAGGCACCCATCCGGTTTTGTTGCGCACTGTCATGTCTGTGACGTTTGCGCTGACCATCCCCAAGCTGTTCGTGAGTGCGGTTCAATTGGTGGATGAGCTTCGGGCCCTGGGCGTATTGGGTTGGTTGAAAATCACAGGCCAAACCACCGATGGCGCCATGGCCCGCGGTTCCTTCCTCAACGTCCTTGGACAAGGGGTAGGGGTGTTCGCGTTTTTGGGCATGGGTTACGGCATCACTCGGGGCAAATATGCCTACAAGGTGCGCGACATCACGGTGCGCCATCCCAAGATGCCCAAGGCGTTTGAGGGGCTGAAAATGGTGCAGTTGAGCGACGCGCATTTGGGTTCGTTCGACGGAACGCCGGAGCCAGTCCTGGCTGCGCTTGAAAAGGTCAATGCCCTGAAGCCTGACGTGGTGTTGTTCACGGGGGATTTGGTGAACGAGTTGGCGGAGGAAGCGGAGCCCTGGGTTGAGGCCTTTGCCAATTTGAAAGCACCCTTGGGCAAATTCAGCGTCATGGGCAACCACGACTACGCCGACTACGGCCCGTTTACCAAGGAGGAGCGCACCGCGAGCATCGCCCAGCTGAAGGACATCCAGTCGCGCATGGGCTTCAAGATGCTGGACAACGACCACGTGGTGTGGGAAAAGGACGGCGAACGCATGGTGCTTCTTGGCGTGGAAAATTGGGGCAAGGGGTTTCGCCAGAGCGGCGATTTGGGTCGGGCTTTGGAAGGCAGTGGGGCAGAAGAAGCTTTCACCGTCTTGATGAGCCACGATCCGACGCATTACGAATTGGAAATCATGGACGGCAAGGCCCCTGTGGAATTGACCCTGAGCGGCCACACGCACGGGATGCAAATGGGCATCGAGATTCCATGGTTGGGCATCAAATGGTCGCCATCCTCTTTGACGTACAAGCGCTGGGGTGGATTGTACCTCGAAGGCCAACAGTACCTTCATGTCAACCGCGGTTTTGGCGTCTTGGGCTTTCCTGGCCGTGTGGGAATGCCTCCTGAAATCACCGTGCTGACCTTGGTTCAAGGCTCTCCTGAGGCCTAACTTCGCGCGGGCCACGTGCCTTTTGTTTTACCTCGAATCTCTCCCTTCATGTCGGACGACAAGAAAGTCATCTTCAGCATGGTGAAGGTCAACAAGACGACCCCCACCGGCAAGCATATCCTCAAGGACATCTACCTCTCGTTCTTCTACGGGGCTAAAATTGGCATCATCGG
>CBFHRO010000073.1:0-9815 GCA_965658245.1 uncultured Flavobacteriales bacterium | reverse complement strand
GTTGACGGCATCGCGGCCGCGATCCATCATGCCGCCCTTGCCGTCGTCTCCGTCTTTGCCGCCCTCAGGCTGGACGGTCTCTCCTGGAACGTAGCCGAGCTTCTTGATGAGGCGGTCGGAGATGTCGTATTTGGGGTTGGTGTAGAGCATGTTGCTCTGGTTGCTCTTGTCAAAAATCACCATGTAGCCACTGCCCGACGCAATGTCCTTGAGGGACTCAAAAATTTGCTGTTGGATGGGCTCGATCAGCTCCTGGCGCTTTTGAAACAGTTCGCCTTCCACCCCAAACTTCTGCTTCTGCATTTCCTTGGCTTCCGACCGCTTCTTGGCGATCTCATTTTCACGCTTCACACGCATCTCTGCCGTCAACAACACCCGTTCGGCACGGTACGCCACCTCGAGGCGGTCGGCGGCTTCGAGTTTGGCCTCCACATCCGCCTGCCATTGAATGGCGTAATTGTTGAGCTCCGTTTGCGCTGTGGCATATTCCGGCATGTGCAGGAGCACGTACTCCGAATCGATGTAGGCGAACTTCTGGGCCTTCGTCGCGAATCCGATGCCTGCGAACGCGAAGACCAAGAGGGCACGGGTCGCGAGGCGCTTGAGGGAGGTTGAGGGAGAAGTCATGAGGTTGTCTTGTCAAATTTGGGGCCAAACGGGGCACACGTCAAAGTTCGCCCATGTTCATGCCAATCGAAAAGTGGAACTGGCTGCGATCCATGTTGGGCGCGGAGGACACGTCATCCAAGCGCCACCCGTAATCCAGTCCGAGGAGACCAAACATGGGGAGGAAGATGCGCATGCCGACGCCCGCCGAACGGTAGACCTGGAACGGATTGAACGCACGGGGGTCCTCCCAAGTATTTCCACCCTCCAAAAAAGCGAGGGTGTAGATGGTCGCGCTCGGGTTGGTGCTCAGCGGATACCGCAATTCTGCACTGTATTTGGCGACCACAGGGGCGCCCGTGTTTCGGTCCGGTGCGGTGAGGCTCAAGTCGTCGTACCCGCGAAGGTTGAGGATTTCTCGGCCATCCAGCACGAAGCCACTCAGGAACACCCCGCCGAGGTAGAACCGTTCGAACGGACTCAAGCCCGTGATGCGGTTGTACGAGCCAATCATGCCGATGCCCGCGGCCGTGCGCAACACGAGGCTCTTGGGGTTCTCTCCGCCACTTTGGGTGAGGGGCGTGTACCACTCGGCTTTGACTTTCCACTTGTGATACTCCACCCAGCGGAACCGGGTTTGGTCATCCACAGGGCTACCGTCTTCGTTGGTGTAGAAGCCCTCTGGGCGGAACATGCTGTACGGCGGGGTCGCCTTGACACTGACCTCCACATTGGAACCCCAAACCGGGAAAATCGGGTCGCTCACCGAGTTCCGTCCCACCACGCCGGTCAGGGCCAAGTTGTTGGAACGTCCCTTCGAGAAACTGAAGAAGGACCCAAAGTCGTCCAGATTGAAATGCTGGTAGGAGAGCGAGGCTTGGAAGACGAACCAGTCGTCCGGCTTCTTCCAACGCTGGCCCAACCCAAGTTGGGCACCTGTGATTTGGAGGGACGTGCGCGCATCGTTGATTTCGCCGTCGATCAGCCGAGGTTGGCCATTGCTCTGAATGGACCTCCAAACACTGAAGCTCAGCGAGTTGGGCTTCTTCCCTCCCAACCAAGGTTCCGTGAAGCTGAAGTTGTAGCTCTGGAAGAAAAGGCCGTTGGATTGGGCCCGCAGCGACAGGCGTTGCCCGTCGCCCGTGGGGATGGGGCGCCACGTGCCCTTCTTGAACATCTTGGACGCGGCAAAGTTGGTGAAGCTGATGCCCAACGTGCCGACCACACGGCCTCCGCCCCAGCCTCCGCTGAGTTCGATTTGGTCCGAGGGCTTTTCTTCCACCGTGTACTCGATGTCGACCGTCCCGTCCTCCGGGTGCTGAATGGGATTCACCCCAAAGGCCTCGGGGTTGAAGTATCCGAGCTGGGAAAGCTCGCGCTGGGTTCGGATGATGTCCGTCCGGCTGAACAAATCGCCAGGACGCGTCCGAATTTCACGGTACACCACGTGGTCGTTGGTCTTGCTGTTTCCTTGAACCAGCACCCGGCCGATGCGGAATTGCTGGCCTTCCATCATGCGAACCTCGATGTCAATCGTGTCGCCTTCCACGCGCTTCTCAATGGGACGGGCTTGGAAGGTCAAGTAGCCATCGTCTTGGTACAAGGAACTCAAATCCAACCCCTTGGGGTCCATGAACACCCGGGTTTCCAAGCGCTCCATGCTGAACACTTCGCCACGTTGGATGTCGAGCAGGCTGTCGAGCTGGGTGGTGCGGTATTTGGTGTTTCCTGTGAAGGTGATGTCTCCGAAGTAAAATGGATTCCCCTCTTCCACCCAAACGTCAAGCACCACTTCCCCTTCTGCATTTCGGCTCAAACTGTCACGCAGCACGCGGGCATTGCGGTATCCCGCACTGTGGTAGTGGTTGACCACGTTGTCAAGGTCAGACTGAAAGCTGTTCTCGAGGTATTTCGACGCCTTGTAGAAGCGCCACCAGCGACGCTCTTTGGTGTCCTTCATCTTCCGCGCCAACACCTCCGTGTCCATGGCCTCCACTCCGTGGAAGGCAATGCGGTCGATTTTCACCTTCTCGCCCTTGTCGATGCGGATGCGCAACTTGGTTCCATTGGCGAACAAGGTGTCGGACTCTTGTTCCATGGCGATGTCCACGTCGAGGAATCCTTTCTCCACGTAGTGATCGCGGATGCGCTTCTGTGCCACCGCCTTCACGTTGTCGTCCAAAATGCGGCCCGTCAACAGCTCGATTTTGCCCTTGACCGTTTCCTGCTCAGAACGGCTCACCCCGGAAATGGTGTAGCGCGTCAAACGCGGAAGCTCCCTCACACGAATGACGAGATACACGTCACGGCCTCGGACTTCTGCCACCTCGATCTGGATGTCGGCAAACAAATCCTGGGCCCAAAGCCCCGTGATCGCGCGCTTGATCTCGTCCCCTGGAATGTCAATTTCTTGCCCTACTTGAAGCGAGCTGAACAACTTGATGGCTTGCACGTCCGTGTGTTCCGCCCCCAGGACCGTCAGGCCCGCGATCTTGTACGTCGACGTCAACGACAGGTCGATCCATTCTCCCCCCTCACCTTGGGCCCAGCTGTGCTCGACACTGAAGGTCATCATGCAGGCCCAAACGGCCATCCACGTCCACGCTCTCATCAACTTGACTTTGCATTGGGAAGGGCACCAAACCGGCGCTCTCGATGTTGAAAATCTCGAATGGCATCGAAAAAATGTTCCTTTCGGAAATCCGGCCAAAGCACCGACGTGAAGTGGAATTCGGCGTAGGCCAATTGCCACAACATGAAGTTGCTGATGCGGTGTTCACCCGACGTCCGAATCATCAGTTCCGGATCGGGCAAGTCCGCCGTTTGGAGGTATTTGTCAATGGTCGACGGAAGGATGTCCTCAGGCTTCAATCCCTCGCCCATCATGGCGCGAATGGCTTCCACCATTTCCCACTTGGCGCTGTAGCTCAACGCCAGCACCAAATCCAGGTGAATTTCCCCATCTGGACCCTCTTTGACACGTTCCAACTCGGCTTGACACGCGGACGGCAGGCTCGCCACATCTCCAATGGCGCGCAACCGAACCCCTTTGCTGCCCAACTCCACGGCCTCCTGCACGAGGGTCTTGACCAGCAAATCCATCAAGGCGTCCACCTCTTCTTTGGGACGGTTCCAGTTCTCTGTGCTGAAAGCGTACAAGGTCAAATAGCGCACGCCACTTTCAAGCGCCGCCTCGACCGTGGCACGCACAGACTCCACGCCATGGGCATGTCCAAAAACCCGCTCTTCCCCCCTGCGCTTGGCCCAACGGCCGTTGCCATCCATGATGACCGCCACATGTTCAGGAACGCGGTGAGGGTCAATGCCCGTGGCGCGCAACGCCCGGTTTCGGGCCTCATTGGAAGAAGTGCTCGGCGACGTCATTGTTCCCAGCAAGTTGTGGCTTTTTTGCTGACGCGAAAACCCAAAGAGAACAAAAAGTAGCCATACCGGTCATTCCGTTCTGGGTCGCCTCGCTGAAGTCCCTGCAAGGCCTGGCCCGACGGCAAGTTGTCCAGGCTGCGGTCTGCGAATTGGACGGCGATTTGGCCTCGGGCTTCACGCAACGTCGATGGATTCATGTACACCGTGCTCACGTCGTCGAGGTAGTCGGTCCATGTCTTGCGGGCGCCCCACTCAAACTGGAAGGACATGCCCGACCCCAGGTTGCCTTTCCATCCCAAACCATAAGGGACCGCAACGCCCCACGTCAGGTAGTTGGGCACGTCTTCAAACCAGCCTTGGCCCTCCGTACCCATTGGCTGCAGGGGCTGCCAGTTGCCGTACTCGTCTTGTCCTTCAGGATCGTGAGTGTACACGGCAAAGCCTGCATACAAGAAGGGCACAAGTTGGCGTTTGGGGTTGCCAACGGCGTGGTCACGAAAATTCAGCTCGGTGGCGAGCGAGTATTCGTTGATTTGATTCCTGAAGTGCAGGTTTCTGTTTTGCTGCCATCCATTGGGATGGTCGGAATCCCATGCTTCGATTCGGCCCTGCAACAACTGACCGCGGAACGACCACCGCGTGTTGAGGTTGTGCCGGTAAAATCCCCCACGGGTCACGTGACTGACCGTGCGAAACATGTTGGTCGGATTCAAATCGCCCACGTACCAAGCCGTTCCCAGCTGGACACCGAGCTCCTTGCTGGCCCCACGACGGTTGCGCTGCGCCGCCCCTTCGAGGGAGGTCCCAACCAGGGACCACGCCAGCAAGGCGAGCAAAACCAAAAAGGAACGTGGGGAGGTATTCATCGTGGTGTTCAACGCACGAAATTACGCGGGATTGCCCTGAATTCAGCGCTCGCGCGGGTCAAGTCCCCAATGCATTTTTTGACGAACCGTGGAAAAAAAGTCTTGATGCTCCAGGTTGATCAACGTAATGCTGAATCCCGCGGGCTTGATGCACACCTCCTGACCCGGTTCGAGCGGGTAGGAGCGGCTGTCCATGCTCAACAAAAACTGGGCATCACGACCTCCCGCAACCAAGGTGATTTCGCCCTCGAGCGGCACCACCAAAGGTCGATCGTTGAGGTTGTGTGGCGCCACCGGCGTGACGACGACCACGTTGGACCCGGGATACACAATCGGGCCACCTGCACTCAACGAATAGGCGGTCGACCCCGTAGGCGTGCTGACCAACAGTCCGTCCGCCCAATAGGTGTTGACAAATTTGTCATCCCGGTGAACGTCCACCACCACCATGCTCGCCGTATCGCGCTTGTGAATCACAACCTCATTCAACGCGAAAGGGAATTCGCCGAGGTGTTGGCCTTCCACTTCCACGTGCAACAAATCCCGCTTTTCTTCCCAGGTTTTTCCGGCAATCCACGCATCCATGGCCAGGTCGAAGGCATCCATGCTGACGTTGCTCAGGAACCCCAATCGACCTGTGTTGACACCCAAAATGGGAATGGACCCTTTTCGCACCAACGTGGCCGCCTCGAGCACGGTTCCGTCACCGCCAAACGCGAGCAACACGTCCGCGCCCTGGGGCACCTCCCCTTCGTAGGGAACCAACCCCGCCGGGAGGTTCATGTGATCGCTCAGTTCCGCCATGTACGCTTGAGAAATCCAAGCTTGCGGGTCGAGGGTCAAAATTCGGTCCAGCGCCGCGCGCAAGGCTTCTGCATCGTCGGGCGAAACCGCTTTTCCAAAAAGGGCAAGGCGCATGGTGATGGGGTTAAGGTTCGAGGTAACGCATGAACGCGTCAAACCGCGCCCGCATTTCGTCTTCCAATTCAGGGGCGTTGTAGAAGCTCTGCACCTGGTATTCGTGGCGACGCAACGTGGCCATGAGCGACTCGATTTCTTCGGTGTTGACTTTGAACGTCACTTCCAAGAATTCGCTGTCCCCCACGGCAGCGACATTGAAACTGGTGATTTGGGCACCATCGGCCTCCACAATGCGAAAGAGTTCCGCGGGACTCAAATCTTTGGGCAGCACTTCCAAGACGAGCGTGCTTCCGGGGAAGCCCCAACCCGCGCGTTTGGCCAGAAATCGCAGCACGGTCGCACGATCCACCGCCCCGCGGTAAAGGCCTTGATTCACCACAGGCAAGACGTCCACGTCAGACCAACCCATTCGTGCGACCACGTCGTACACGTGCAAATCGTGGGGAATCGCGTCCTGGGTCATTGGGGCTTCGGCGATGAGTGCCGATTCGTCGAGCTCAAGCAGCGCCTCCTCCGACACCGTGCCTTTGTACACGTCCTCTTCCACCACGGGAAGGTGCATGAGCTTGAACTCATCCATCACAGTAAGGGCGCGAGCGACCTGGTCGGTCAGCGCGAGGACCGGGAGGTCCAAGGACAGCATTCTCTGGGCGCGCATGGTGTAATTTCGCTCTTTCATCCAAAGGTAGGTATGACAAGGCTCAGCGTCAACGTAAACAAAATCGCCACCCTCCGAAACGCGAGGGGAGGCTCTGAACCCAATGTGGTCGAGGCTGCGAAGCGCATTCAGGCGTACGGGGGAGAGGGCATCACGGTGCACCCCCGCCCTGACGCCCGTCACATCACCTATGCCGACGTGCGTGACCTGCGGGCCGTGGTTCACACCGAGTTCAACATCGAGGGCTACCCGAGCCAGGACTTTGTGGATCTCGTCTGCGAGGTGGGACCCGAGCAAGTGACCTTGGTGCCTGACCCGCCGAACGTGTTGACCAGCAACGCCGGATGGACCGTGGCGGACCACCGCGACATGCTCACGGACGTCTTGTCCACCTTCCGAGAGCGCGGCATTCGCACGTCGCTGTTCATTGAAACGGACCAAGCCCAAATCGAGGCCGCCGCCGCCGTGGGGGCGGACCGCATCGAGCTCTACACCGAGTCCTTCGCCGTCCAACATGCCAAGGCGGGCCGCGATGCTGCCGCGCCTTTCGCCCACGCGGCCAAGTGGGCCCACGATGCGGGTTTGGGTGTCAATGCAGGGCACGACCTCAACCTGGCCAACCTGCGCGACTTCGCAGAAAGCGTTCCCCACCTTGACGAGGTGAGCATTGGACACGCCTTGATTTCGGACGCCCTGTATTTGGGGTTGTCGAATGCAGTCGCCCAATACCGAGCCTGCCTCCATACCACGGAATGATCTTGCACGCAAGACACCTGCCTTGCACGGGTCATGCCCAGGCTCCGCAACTCCTCATCCTCCACGGATTGCTGGGAAGCGCTGACAATTGGCAAACCCTGGGGAAACGGTATGCAGAATCACATCACGTCTGGATGTTGGATGCCCGAAACCACGGCCGTTCCCCGCACGACCCCGTTCACTCCTACGCAGCCATGGCCCAAGACGTGGTGGCGTTCATGGACGTACAGGGCATCGCGAAGGCGTCTTTGCTCGGCCACAGCATGGGTGGAAAAACCGTCCTGTACTTATCCCAATCGCACCCCGGCCGCTTGGAAAAGCTCGTGATTGCCGACATCGCTGCCCGAGCGTACACGCCTCACCACGGACCGATTTTTGACGCCTTGATGGCCACGGACCCCGCGTCTGCACCCTCACGCGAGGCCATTCAGTCCCAGCTCTCCGCAGCACTCGACAGCGATCCTGTCCTCGTGCCTTTCTTGATGAAGGGACTCCACAGGCTGAAAGAAGGCGGCTTTGCTTGGCGATTCAACGTACCCGTGCTTCACGACACCCTCCGGGACGTGGTCGGCGACATCGAACTCGGCCTGAACACCCTTCCCGCATTGTTCATTCGCGGCAGCGAAAGCAACTATGTGTCCGACGAAGACTTGGAACTGCTTGAAGCGCACTTCTTGCACATGGATCATCACACCATTCAGGGCGCAGGCCACTGGCTGCACGCACAAGCCCCTGAGGAATTCTTCGAGGTTACTGCCGACTTTTTGGCGTAGGCTCCCCTCGCTCGAGCCCTTTGGCTCTGCCCATGAAACCGCCTCGCGCTTTGGTGCCCTTTCGGCGCTCCCGCTGCTCCTCCTCTGGCAACTGCACAAACGCATGGCATTCCTCGCTGCAGGTGCCTTGAGAGGCTTCTTGGCAGGCATCGCATTGGATCATCAGGATGTTGCAGGTCGGGTTGCCGCAATTCACGTGCGTGTCGCAGGACGCTCCGCAGGTGTGGCAATGGGCAATGACGTCGTCGGAAATGCGCTCCGCCATCCGCTCGTCGAACACGAAGTTCTTCCCAATGAACTTGTTGCGCAGTCCCGCTTCCTTGGCTTGGCGTGTGTACTCAATGATGCCGCCTTCGAGCTGGTGGACGTTTTTGAAGCCCTTGTGCTTGAGGTAGGCACTTGCCTTTTCACACCGAATTCCGCCTGTGCAGTACATGACGATGTTGGTGTCTTTTTGGTCTTGGAACATCTCCTCCACCATGTCGATCTCCTCCCTGAAGGTGTTCACGTCAGGACAAATCGCGCCCTCAAAATGCCCCACCTCGCTTTCGTATGAATTGCGCATGTCGATGAGCACCGTGTCCTCCTTGTCGGTGAGCGCATTGAATTCCTTGGCCTTGAGGTGCTTGCCGCAGTCCGTCACGTCAAACGTGCCGTCCACCAAACCGTCCGCCACAATCTTTTCCCGAACGCGCACGATGAGTTTGAAGAAACTCTTGCCTTGCTCGACGGCCACGTTCAAGCGCAAGTTGGGCAACCACCCCAGGGATTCCACGTGCGCCTTGAATGCTTCAAAGCGCTCAGAAGGCAGAGAGATTTGGGCGTTGATGCCTTCTTTGGCGACGTACGTGCGCCCCAACACCTCAAGCCCCTCCCACGCCTCGTACAGCTCATCTCGAGTCCGTTGCGGGTCCTCCAAATGGACGTAGCGATAAAAACTCAACGTGGTTCGTGGACGCGTGTCGGCCTTCATGCGTTCAAGGAGTACGCGGCGATCTTCAATGTTGTGCAGACGTTTCATACCGCCGCAAAGGTACGGCAGGCCCATATGGTGCTTTTTGAGGTTTGTTGGATTTCGTTGTGACATTGCCCGTCGCTCGCGGCGCATCTTGCCTCGGATTGAAGATCAAAAGACCATGCTTGAATTTTGCAAGACCGTGTTGAAACGGGTCAGTTTTGACCGTCGGCTGTTCGCCCGCGAATTGAAGAAGAGCTTTTCTTGGCTGAGTCACGAAGATGCATTGGCGCTCAAATCTTGGGCCTTGGCTACCTACTCCAACAAATACGCCCAACTGATTGTGACCACGTTTGCCGCTGTACACGCGATGGACGCCTGATTGCATCGACGTGCAACTTTTGGCGGGTATCTTCGCGTCTACAATGCAAGCGCAAACGCCATGAAACACCTCTTCTCCTTCCTGTTCGCCTCACTTTCCAGCATGCTTGCTTGGGGCCAAACGACGACCCTCTTTCTCGAACTCAGCGCCGAAGGTGCTTCTCCAGAAACGGTGGTTGATGTTTACCTGACTGCCACTCCTGAATTTTTGGAAGGTCCCCAAACGGTCTCGCTCCTCGGCGATGAGGACGTCACCCTGGCCTTCTCATTTCCTCTCGAAACCATGCAAGGCGTCGTGACTGCATACGGTGTCAATTGCGAGGGCGACTCCATCACGGCGGTGACGTTCATGGAGCTTCAAGAAGAAGACAGCGCCGGCATGGCCGTGCTCGAAGCTGAGCTCGACTTCCCCTATTGCGATGACGAAGAGGAGGAAGAGGAAGAATTTGAGGGTTGGGACGACGACCTCGACCTCAACGATTTGGAAGCGTACCTCGACAGCCTTTGTGGCCAAG
>CBFHRO010000072.1:0-9898 GCA_965658245.1 uncultured Flavobacteriales bacterium | reverse complement strand
GATGCGAATGGCGGCACGTGGGAAGGCGATGGCAAGACCCTGCTGGGCAACTACATCACCGAAGAAGAGCTTTGGGCATGCACCTCCTGCCAGGCCTGCGTGCAAGCTTGTCCCGTCAACATCTCCCCCATGGGCATCGTGCTCGACATGCGTCGCAGCTTGATCATGGAGGACAGCAAATCGCCAGAGTCCATCACGTCCATGTTCAACAACATTGAAAACAACGGTGCGCCGTGGGCCTTCCCCGCAGCCAGCCGTGGAGATTGGACCCAAGAATCCTGAACCATGAGCACGTTTCAAGTTCCTACGTTGGCGGACATGACCGCCCAAGGCACGACACCTGAAGTGTTGTTTTGGGTGGGGTGCGCAGGCAGTTTTGACGACCGAGCCAAGCGCATCACCAAAGCCATTGCCCGCATCCTTCACCATTGCGAAGTGCCCTTTGCGGTGCTCGGCGCGGAAGAAAGCTGCACCGGCGATCCGGCCAAACGAGCCGGCAATGAATTCCTGTTCCAGATGCAGGCCGCCCAGAACATTGCGGTGCTCAACGGCTACGAAGTGAAACGCATCGTGACGGGTTGCCCCCACTGCTTCAACGTGCTCAAGAACGAGTACCCAGAGCTCGGAGGGAACTACGAAGTAATGCACCACACGCAATTCATCCGCGACCTCATCGACCAAGGCCGCCTCAAAGTGGCGGACGGCAACCCCTTCAAAGGGCGCCGCATCACCTTCCACGATCCGTGCTACCTCGGACGAGGAAACGGAGAATACGCTGCGCCACGAGACGTCCTGTCTACACTGGACGCGGAACTTGTCGAGATGCGTCGATGCAAACAAAACGGCCTGTGCTGCGGCGCCGGAGGGGCCCAGATGTTCAAAGAAGCCGAAAAAGGCAACCGCGAAGTCAACCACGAACGCACGGACGACGTGCTCGACGCCAACCCCGCCATCGTGGCGACAGGCTGCCCCTTCTGCAACACCATGATGACCGACGGCGTGAAAAACGCCGAGCGCGAATCTTCCATCGACGTGAAGGACATCGCCGAGCTCATTGCCGAAGCTGCAGACCTCGTGCCCTCCAACTGAGGAACACCCTTTTGACCTGAACCCTGATTGAACCAACACCTACATTCTATGCTCCTTGAAGGAAAAGTGGCCATTGTGACCGGAGCGTCACGTGGCATCGGCAAAGCCATCGCGCAACAATTCATCTCCCAAGGCGCCAAAGTGGCGTTCACCTACCGCAGCTCGGCAGAAGCCGCGGCGGCCCTCGAACAAGAACTCAGCGCCGGTGGAGGCACCGTCAAAGGCTTTCAATCGGATGCCGCAAGCATGACCGACGCCGAGCGTCTCGTAGGCGAAGTGGTTGAGGCCTTTGGGACGGTGGACATTGTCATCAACAACGCGGGCATCACGGATGACACCCTACTCATGCGCATGACTGAGGAGCAGTGGGACCGTGTCATCAGCGTGAATCTCAAGAGCTGCTTCAACTTGACGAAGGCCGTGATGCGTACCATGCTCAAGGCACGCTCTGGATCCATCGTGAACATTTCGTCGGTTGTGGGTGTGCAAGGCAACGCAGGTCAAGCCAACTACGCTGCCTCGAAGGCGGGCATCCTCGGCTTCACCAAGTCTGTGGCCCTCGAACTCGGGAGCCGCAACATTAGATGCAACGCCATTGCCCCTGGATTCATTGAAACGGAAATGACCGCCAAGCTCGATGCCGACACCGTCCAAGGATGGCGCGACGCCATTCCATTGAAGCGCGGTGGAACGCCCGAGGACGTGGCCAATTTGTGCGTCTTCTTGGCCAGCGACATGAGCGCCTACATCACCGGTCAAACCCTGAATGTGGACGGCGGCATGATCACGGCGTAACCCCCCGATGGACCTTTCCAACCTCATCGTCGAAGCCCAGCCTTGGCAATGGGCCGCCATCGCCGGCATGGCTTTGGGGCTGACGGCCCTGCTTTATGGGTGGGGGGAGGATCGTCCCACCCCCTCTTGGCTTCTCGCCTTGCTGCGCGCTGGGGTTTTGGGCATCTTGGGATTTCTGCTGCTCAGCCCCATGTTGCGGAGCACCACCGAAACGAGGGAGGCTCCCGTCCTGCCTGTGTTGGTGGACGCCACACCCTCCCAATGGATGGGCGAGGACAGCGTGGCGAGGAGAGAGGCCATTGAGGCCATGGCGGCGGAGGCAGCCACCTGGGGAACGCAATCTGGTTGGACCGTGGACCTGTTCTCGTTTGCCCGTGACGTCGAGGAATTGGACCTGTCCTCGTGGAATCCTCAGGGCAAACGAACGGACATGGGGTCCGCGCTTCAAGCCATTCGCGATCGCTACGTTCACCGCAACGTTCCTGCCGTGGTGGTCGTCACCGATGGACGTGCAAACCGGGGGCCGGACCCTGAATTCACAGCAAGCCGCCTCGACGTCCCTCACGCGTTTGTTGGCACGGGAGACACGGCTCTGGTGACTGATCTGGAAGTGTCCAAACTTCGCCTCAACGAAGTGGCATACCTCGGCAATGCCTTTCCGGTTGAAGTGACCGCCCAAGCACGCGGTGCCAAAGGGGTGCCCATGAACCTGCGTTTGAGCTCGGGCAACACCACACTCGACACGAAGACTTGGACCCCTGATCACACGTTCAGCAGCACGCGGTGGACCGTTCAAGTCGATGCCGCAGCAGCAGGTCCCATGACGCTTCAAGCAAGCATTGGCCCTGCCACATCTTGGGAAGGCAAAGAAGTGACCACCAAAAACAACCGCAAACGGGCCACCGTTGACATCTTGGAAAGCCGCAGGCGCATCCTTATTGTCGCCGCAACCCCTCATCCTGATGTCGCTGCCATTCGTCACGCGGCCGAGACCAATGTGCACCAAGAGACCGAGGTCATTTGGGTGTCGGAATTGAATGCGGGCGATGTTCTGCCTGAACACGACGTCTTGGTGTTGCATCACCTCACCCCTTCGCTCGTTCCCTCCGCAGTCAATGAAGCCATTCAGAAGGGACGCGCGGTGTGGGTTTTGGGCGGCACCACCACCACATGGAACGACTGGGACCTCAACTTGGTGGGATTCCAGCACAACCCAGAGCCACTGGTGACGGAGGCCCAAGGCCAAAAGGTGGATGGCTTCGAGCCCTTCCCTTTGCCGACGGAACTGGAACGCATGCTTGCGCTTTGGCCTCCCTTGGCATGTCCCACCGGGGAATACACCACCACCCCCGCCCTGGTCTCCGCCTTGCATCAACAAGTCGGACCTGTGGACACCGATTGGCCCCTTTGGTCTGTGCGTGAAGGAGACGCCCGCCGGGTGGCTGTGACGCTTGGAGAAGGCTTGTGGCGCTGGCGCATGCAAGACCTCGCGAGGCACGATGGAGAGAGCATGGCCTTCGATGCGCTCGTCAATCGAACCCTGCAGTACTTGAGCAGCCGTGAGGATGTCAAACGCCTGCGTGTCCGTGCACCCGAGCGGATGGATGAGGATCTCCGATGCCAAATGACAGCGGAGGTCTACGACGCCTCGCTATCCCCAACCGTCGACGTCGAGGTCACCCTGGAACTCACCCGACGAAACGGAGCGCCCACAACCTACCGTTTCGTGGAGAATCCACGCGGCACGGACTTCAACCTCGACTTGGGCATGCTCCTCCCCGGCGTGTACGACTGGGTGGCGTCCTGCACCCAAAATGGCGAACCGCTCACCGAGCGCGGGACCATGGTGGTGAACGCCGTCCAGGCCGAGGCCAGTTTGTCGCCCGCGAATCACGGGTTGCTGAAACGACTCGCCATGCGCTCAGAGGGCGTCTTTCTCGGAGCCCTGAGCGGAACCGATGACCTTGAGGGCATCCGGCTTGCATGGGACGACTTTGCCGCTCAAACCGAAAGTCAAGACGTGGTGCACACCTCCTCAGAGCGGTTGCCGCTGCACGCCCAGCTTTGGCTCTTGCTGACCCTGTTGCTCATGCTCACCGCCGAGTGGGCGATTCGACGCGCTGGCGGTGGCCGTTAAAGGCCGTGAATCCGCGAGGACATCCTGCCTCCACAACCTATCTTTCCCGCATGAATATGTCTGCCTCTTCTGAGGACCGCCGGCGATTGCGCGGCATCCTCCTCGCCTTGATTGTCTTCCTCCCTGTCGTGATGCTTTGGGGCTCGTTGACCGTCACAGTGCCCTCCGGATACGCCGGGTTGACCTTCCACACGTTCGGTGAAGGTGTCGACCCTGACGAAGCTCCCCTGAAAAGTGGATTCCATTTCAAGGCGCCTTGGAACAAGGTCTATGAATACGAGATTCGTCAAACCGAGCAGATGGAAGCGTTGGAGGTCTTGAGTTCCAACTTGCTCAAGATCAACATGGACATGACCGTCTTCACGCAGCCACAGTACGACAACCTCGGCCGCTTGGAAATCGAGCGTGGCCGCAACTACGAGCAGAAGGTCATTCGACCCGCCATGCGTTCCGTGGCGCGCGAAGTCATTGCCAAGTACCTCCCTGAGGAATTCAACACCACCAAGCGGGAACAAATCCAGTTGGAAATCAAGAATCAGTTGGCGGACAAGCTCGCAGAAAACTACATCCAACTCAACGACGTCTTGATTCGGAACATCACCCTCCCCACCACGTTGGAGCAGGCGATTGAGCGCAAGCTGCAACAGGAGCAAGAATCGTTGGAATATGAGTTTCGCCTCGAAAAAGCCCAAAAAGAAGCCGACCGCCTTCGCATCGAAGCCGCCGGAATCCGCGACTTTGAAGAGATCATTTCCAAGGGCTTGAGCGACAAATTGCTCAAATGGAAAGGCATTGAAGCGACCAAGGAAATCGCCAAAAGCAACAACACCAAAATTGTGGTTGTGGGCGGCGGCGAGGACGGATTGCCATTGATCTTGGGCAACAACTGACCCCAAAATCCGCCGAGCCATTCACGCCCCAAACCGGCGCGTGAATGCCACAAAAAAAAGACGCCTTCGACGGTGTCTTTTTTTGTGGTCTCCATCCTGGAAATGCCCTACCCTGAAACGCAAACGACCCGCCTCAAGGGCAGGTCGTTGTGCAAGGAGAACTTCTCTCCAGAGGTCCGAGGCGATTACTTCGCCTGGAGGACGCCGAGCTCTTCGCCACGCTTCATGGCTGCGAGCACACCAATCTTGCTGATGGTGCGAATGGCCTTGGCAGACACGCGCAAGGTCACCCAACGGTCTTCTTCTGGAATGTAGAAGCGCTTGCGTTGAAGGTTGGGGTAGAAACGACGCTTTGTCTTACGCTGAGAGTGCGAAACGTTGTTTCCCACCATCATTTTCTTCCCAGTAATTTCACAGACGCGGCTCATGGCTCTAATTTTTAGGACTGCAAAGAAACAACTTTTTCACCATTCATCCAACCTTCAGCCCCACCTTCTCGCAAGGCTTCGTGAAGATGGGTCAAAACTCGACGGGACGCACGCTGAACGATGCGCTCGCGCTGCGATCCAAAGCGATGGCACCACGCCCGTTCTCCCTCCGGTCCGGACACCGCCATCCACACCAAGCCGACCGGCTTTTCTTCTGTGCCTCCACTTGGCCCCGCAACGCCGGAAGTGGCCACGGCCCAATCGGCACCCAAACGAATTCGTGCACCGCGGGCCATGGCTTTCACCACGCACTCACTGACCGCCCCGTGCGACGCCAAGTCGTCCGGACTGACCGCCAAAACCTGCTCCTTCACGCTGTTGTCGTAGGCCACGACCCCGCCCCACATGGAGGCACTCGCCCCTGGTACCGCGGTCAGCATCGACGCAATTCGTCCCCCTGTGCACGACTCGGCTGTGCATACGGTCTCCCCTCGTTTTTGGAGCAAACTGAGCACTGCCTCAGGCAACCCCGAATTGCCCCTTCCAATGACATGGTCAGCGGCCAATTCGACAAAGACATCGGCCTCCCTTTTCAACACAACCGCAAGGGCCTCTCTGTCCTCCGCGGGGCCCTGCACCCCGATGCGTACTTTGACCTGACCAGGTGACGGCAAATACGCCAATGACAGCCCTTTCTCCTGCAGGGAAGCCTCCCAGTTTGACACCAAGGCGGCCAACGACGACTCCCCAATCCCCGCAGTCACAATCGTCTCGTACAATGTGGTGGGCAGCTTAAAATGGTCTCGAAGCCGAGGCAAGACTTCATTCTCCATCAACCCCTCCATTTCGTAGGGCACACCGGGCATGCTCACCACCACTTGTCCTGAGGGACGCTCAAACCACATGCCCGAGGCGGTGCCAAGCGGATTGGGAAGCACGGTGCAGTCTTTGGGCAACATGGCTTGTAGGCGGTTGACTTCCAAAAAGGGCACGTTGCGGGAGTCAAACCAGGCCTCGATTTGGGCTGCGATGTCTTCATGCATCACCAGCTCTGTCCCAAAATGTTCCGCAAGCACATGCTTGGTCAAATCGTCCTTCGTGGGACCGAGTCCGCCGGTGAGCAACACCGCATCCGCGGCCGCGAGGGCGTCGTCCAACTCACGGCGGATGGTCTCAGGATCGTCGGACAAGGCCACGACCCGGGTCACCCGCCAGCCATCTTCGGTCAACTTCTGGCCCATCCACGCGGCGTTGGTGTTGGTTGTTTGTCCAATGAGCAATTCGTCGCCGATGGAAAGAAGGTGAACGTTCATGCCGCAAAGATGGGTTGAGGCACAAAAAAAGCGGCACCGAGGTGCCGCTTTCTCAAAGTCAAAAGGCTTGGGTTCACTGAACCGCGAGTCGCACCACAATGCGCTGTGTCCCTTGGGTCAATTCCACGAAGTACATGCCCGAAGTCAATCCGCGAACGTCCATGCGCTCCACCAGTCCGGTGGTCGTCCATGCCATGTGCTGACGTCCCTCGATGTCCAACACACGCACGTCGTGCGCTCCGGGACGGTCGATGATCAACTCCACTTGGGTGTTCGCCGGATTGGGGAACAACTGAACTTGTCCAGGCTGGAACGCCTCGGCCACGCCAACCCAATCTTCAAAGTCGATGTCGGCACAGTCACCAAGGTCGGCAATGGGCACACGGATGTGGACAATGTCGTTGACGTCCATGGGGTCTTCATCGCCACGAATGTGCAATCCCGGCTCGAAATCACGCTGGTAAATCAACTCCACGTGGTCGGTCAAGCGCGGGCTGATGGACGCAAACACCGACTCATACCCGTCGAAATCGATGTCCGGCGTCAGGTCGCACGCGTCGTCGCTGTTCCACGTGTCTCCATTGTCCTGAGAATTCACGAGGTACACATGACGGTAGTTTTGGGTTCCCGAGCTGTAATTCTCCATGATCGCGCTGTAGCTGACGTACAGGTTGCCATCCTCGTCGGAGCCCATGCTCGGAATGCCAGCGAGGTTGACGAAATACGCGGCAATCTCATCTTCCAAATCAAGTCCTCCACTTTCATCGACATCATAAGCGTAAGCAATGGTTACACTGCTGTCGTTGCCAAAATCCTCGCGCCAGTATTGAAGGCCATTGGTGCCCGGGAAAAAGCTGAAGTTGGCATCTGTCGTGTCCGCATCCGCGTAGTACATCGCACCAAACACGCAGTGCACCGTGCCGAACTCGTCCACGTGAACGTCTCCTGCACCGTCTGAGTTCAAGTACTCCGCAAAGATGCCATCGCCGTCAAAGTCGTACCCAAGGCTGTCGGGCAAGCCGCTGTCAATCTCATACATGTCGACAGGGAAGTCCGCGAGGATGTGGTACTCCCAGTTCTCGCCGGCGTCCTCGGAGATCATGATGAAGCTGTCTTGCAAATCGTTGAACACCGCAAACGCCACGACGCCTCCGTCCGCGTGGATGGCATAGGCGTCCGCACTCATGTTGACGAAATTGGACGAATCCAGCTCAGGAAAGGTTTGCATCTCCCAAGTGTCTCCCGAATCCAAGGAGCGATAGTACAACAGCGCGCCATCCTGGCCTTGGTATTCCACACCGCCGTTGGCCACAGGCGTGGTGATGCAGATGACGTGGATGATTTCGTCGTTCACACCGCCCACGGCAGCGCGAGGCCACAGGTTGCCGACAGTGGTGCTGTCTTCGAGGTAGGCGTAGTTGGGAAGGTCAGCGTCTTCCCACGAGCCTGAGCCCGCATCGCGGCGCACCATGTGAAGACCCGTCTCCACACCCGCATGGCTGATGACCACTTCACGGCCATCCCCGAGGTGATTGATGGAAGGCCAGCCGATGCGAACCGCTTCGAGTCGCTCGTAGGGTTGTTCTCCCCAAACGTCTCCATCGAAGAAGTTGTAACCCGTGCCGCGATCTTCAAAGGGACTCACGTCCAGACTCATGGTCCAAGCTGCACTCACCGCACTTTCATTGCCGGCCATGCGGTCGTCAATGGCCGCGTTGGATTGCAGATCGTACTGCGTCAAGCCGATGACCTGGCGCTCCACCACCAAATCGCGAACCTGGATGTGGTCCGCACTCGAGGTGTTGTTCATGTTGACGGGCGTCTCTGGACGGTGATCAATGTCCACAACGGCGTGTGTTGGCATCGGCGCCTTCACACGGGCAGAGACGGCCACTTGAGGCGTTTGCTCAAGGGCGTGTTTTTGGGCAAAAGAGGGCGCTGCAGCCAACAAACCGAGCGCGAGAAAAGCAAAATGTTTCATTGTGAAGTGGATTTGGTCTCCAAAGTAATCCCCACAAAGGGGAAGACCAAACCGCACTCCTCACGCGGGCAACGTGGCCAGCACCGTCTCGCGGCCCTTCACCTTTTCATCCAGACCCACGTGGATTTCGGAACCGAGGGGCAAAAACACGTCAATGCGTGAACCAAACTTGATGAAGCCCACTTCTTCGCCGAGCGCCACCCGCTGCCCAGGCTCGATGTACCAACGGATGCGACGTGCCACAGCTCCTGCGATTTGGCGGAACAGGACGGGACCACGTGCGCCGTCGATCACAAGCGTGGTGCGTTCGTTTTCCGTGCTGCTCTTGGGGTGCCACGCCACGAGATATTTGCCTGGATGGTAATTCGCGTGGGTGACTTCCCCAGCCATCGGTGCCCACTGCGCATGCACATTGAGGGGGCTCATGAAAATGCTGACTTGGATGCGCTTGTCCCCAAACACTTCAGGCTCATCCACCTCTTCGATCACGACGACCTTGCCATCGGAGGGGCACAGGATTTGGCCTTCTTCAGCCATGGGCACACGCTTGGGAATGCGGAAAAACTGCGCCACCAAGACAATGTCCACGAGCGCCAAAAATGCCATCAACTGAACCGTCCAACGGGGCGCGTCCAGCCACATCGGGATGCCCACCATGGTCGCACCGACCGCCACTGCCAATGAAATCAATCCAAATCCTTCTCTGTGCAAGGTCATGTCCTCAAGTTTATGCCGCGAAAATGCACCAAAGAATCACATAGACCGGAGCGGCGTAGAAAAATCCGTCAAACCTGTCCATGATGCCACCGTGTCCAGGCAGCAATGTTCCCGAATCTTTCAAGCCGCGGCGGCGCTTCCACGCACTTTGGGTCAAGTCCCCGGCCGTCGACAACGCGCCCATCAGTGCGCCCAACCACATCCATTCCACACCCAAGACAGCCCACGACACGCCTGCCGATGCCAGCATCCCACCCAGCGTGCCTTCCCAAGATTTGCCCGGTGACACTGAAGGCCACAGCTTGTGCTTGCCGAAAGGTTTGCCCACGAGGTATGCTCCGGTGTCGTTGGCCCAGATCATCCAAACAAACCCCAGAATCGGCCACGGATCGTAGGGCTCCAGCGCACACATCCAGTGCATAGCCGCCAATGCTGGAACCGGAAACAAGAAAAGCAAGGCCTTGGGCCACTTCGACTGTGGACCCTTTGGTGCCTTGAACCACTCCACCCATGCGAGCGTGGCGACCACATCCCACAGCGCAGCACTG
>CBFHRO010000071.1:0-9933 GCA_965658245.1 uncultured Flavobacteriales bacterium | reverse complement strand
GTTGAAGCGTCACCCAAGAGGATCACACCGCCCCACTGGCCACGGGTGTCGTAAGAAACTGAACCGTCGAGGGGGTCGCCTGCGAATGTGAAGATGATGGGGCACGACTCGTTGGCGTCAGCCATGACTTGGCCTCCGTTTGCAACGATGAAAGCAGAAGCATCAGAACCCGCGCCAGCTGCTCCTTTGACAACTGTTCCTGGTTCGATGGTCAGGGTCTGACCGGCATTGACAAACACATATCCGTCGAGGATGTAGGTGTTGTCGCACGTCCATGTGTCCGTTCCGGTGCCTTGACCGGCGTCTGAAATGATGACTTCAGTGCGGCTTGCCAATGGGGGGCAGTCGCATTGAGCCATGGCAGCAAAGCCCGTGAACAGGGCAACGGCTGCGAGAAACAAATGCTTCATAATTGAATAAGGTTTGAATTTGACATTTTCATCGCCAAATCTCTCATTTCAAACGACGAGAAGTCATTTCCTCATCCTTACCCTTCATTGAAGTTCGCCCGCGACAAACGTTATCAAACCGCCTGAAAACATGAACGGCATGCTGCCCTCAGGTTTAGCAAACCCAACCAAAGGGTTACGGAAACATGAACAGGTTCTAAATAATAAGTACAAACAAAGATCCCATAAAGACTTTCAACCAAGCAGATACGCTATGTATTTTATGTGTAATCATGGATGAAATAGCCCCGAAAAAGCAAAGTAACATGGGCAGCATTCGCCACCACGGCAAGGGCATTGAAGTTCCCCAAGCGAGCATGCCGAGCCCCCCCAAGAGCATGCCAAACAAGAGGCCATTTCGATTCTGTGCAGTCGTCAAGCGCATGGCCATGGTGTGGTGATGAGCAGCGCGATCCCCCTCCATATCTTGGATGTCTTTCACCCACTCACGCAGGAAGTTGAGCCAACCCAACATGCCTGCAAGCATCCACAGGGAGCGACCATTGTCAGGCGCTGCCCAGTCTCCTGAGGCCATGCCGCCCCAAGCCACCAAGCCTGCAACACAAAGGGAAATGGCGATGTTTCCCCATGCGCCGCGGCCTTTTAAGACGGGTGAATACAGATAAAGCACCACCGAAAACACAGCGACCAAAAGGAGGGGCCACCAGGAGCCGGCATTGGAAGAAAGCCAAGCACTCCAAACGAGGGCAGCCGCCGAGAAGCCCCAATGGGTGACCACCACGACCCGTCGCTTCACGGTGCGCCCGACAAGCGCCCGTTCCGGTTTGTTGATGCGGTCCTCGCGCACATCGAAGTAGTCGTTGATCAAGTTCCCTGCGGCACCCACCAGCATGGGGACGAGCACCCATCCGATTCGGCCCAAATGCAACAATTCACCCAATGGAAAGCCTTGCCAGCGGAGAACCAGCGCTACTATGACGCCCATGGCCAGCACATTCCAGGGGCGCGTCAGGCGCCACCAAGACAGAAAATGTGAGGTTGAGGATGAGGTCATGATCAGGTCAACCGTGCGAAGCGTCAATCATGCGGCCGGCCGCTGCGGTGGTGTGGGCGTAGTTGAAGCCTTTGTGAATGGCGTGCCCACCGATGTCCCCTTCGCGAGACAGGGCCAAGTAACCCACTTGCAAATCGTCGGTCGGCATGCGCTCCATGATGCGGTGCACCGCCTCTTCGCATGCTTCTTGAGGCGAACGACCCCCGCGCATCAATTCCACCACCAAAAACGAGCCCACGGTCTTCATCACCGCTTCACCCAGTCCCGTTGCCGTGGCACCGCCGATTTTGGCATCCACAAACAACCCCGCACCGAGGATGGGGCTGTCGCCCACACGCCCATGCATTTTGTAGGCGAGTCCACTCGTTGTGCACCCGCCCGCCAAACGGCCTTGGTCATCCAGTGCGAGCAACCCAATGGTGTCGTGATTTTCGATGTTGATGACGGGCTTGTAATCGGATGTTTTGCGCCATTCTTCCCAAGCACGACGTGAGGTGTCTGTCAGAAGCTCCACCTCATCGATGCCGAGTTCGCGGGCGTATTGTTCCGCTCCGGCACCAGCCAACATCACGTGTGGGGTGTCCTCCATGACCTTGCGTGCCAGGGAGAGGGGGTGCAGCACTCCTTGCACAAAGCACACAGAACCTGCGTTGCCCGTGTGGTCCATGCAGCACGCATCAAGGGTGACATGTCCGTCGCGGTCAGGCAATCCTCCAATCCCCACGCTCAACCCTGTGGCGTCCGCCTCCACGATGCGCGCGCCCGCCTCAATCATGTCCATGGCGTTTCCGCCTTGTTGAAGCGCAAAGAAACCGGCGGCATTCGCTTCCATGCCGTGGTTCCATGTGGACAGCATGGTGGCACTGCCAGGTTCGCCAGACCGAATTCCTGACGGACTTGGAATCTGGGAGAGCATGGATTTGAGGGTCCAAGGGGAGAGCCCCAAGGTGCCGCCCGTGGCGATCAGTTTCTGAAGGAAGGCACGGCGAGAAGAATGTCCCATGCCGGGAAGTTCGTCAAACCTTCGCCTTAAACCAACGCAGGACCATCCACGGCAAGAAGGTGAGGTCGGCCACCACTGCAAACAACAGGGTGAGGCTGATCAAAAACCCAATGTGGAAGGTGCCCAGGAACGACGAGGAGGTCAGCGTCATGAATCCGCCGCACAGAATGAGGCTCGTCACGACGATGGCTTTGCCGGTGGCCAGGAAACTGCGCTTCACTGCGACAGGCAAGGTTCGGCCTTGGCTCAATTGAAGCCGCAGTTTGCTCAAGAAGTGAATCGTGTCGTCCACCGCGATGCCAAACGCCACCGTGAAGATGATGCCCGAGGTCACTTTCAAGTCCACATCCATCAGCACCATCACGGCCGCAATCATGGCCAAGGGAAGGAGGTTGGTGATGAGACAGAGTACGACCATGGCGCCACTCCGAAAGAGCAGGCCTGCAATGATGGCCACGGCCACGAGGGCCAGTCCCAATCCGCCCACCATGTCGGAGGCGAGCGACGCGTTGTTGACGTCGACCAGATGCGCCGTTCCCGTCACTTTGCACGCGCTCCCTGCCGGCATGTTCTGTGCGCACCACGCGTCCAGTTGGTCGTTTTTGACCTGAATGGCTTGGGAGCCGTTGTCTTCCACCTTGCCAAACACTCGCACACTTTGGCCTTCTTCAGCGACAAGCATGTTCCATTGTCCCGAGCGCTTCATCAGGCGGAGGACCTTGCCAAGGACGCGGTTGTCCTCTGGAATGGCATAATGCGCCTCCCGATCGCCCATGTATCCGCGGTGCGCCATGCGAACCGCCGTGGCGGGACCCACCAAGGCGCCCACGCCGTAGTCGGTTTTGAGGTATTGTTCCAAGGCGTCCAGGGCCTGAAGTGATGCAGGGCTGTCCGCGGCGTCAGGCAGCGTGACCGACAGTTCAAAGGGGCGAACGCCTGCAAATTCCCGCTCGAAGAAGACAAATTGCTTGCGGAAGGGATCGTCGTCCCGGAGGTCTTCAATCAATTTGTTGTCTACGCGCAATCCACTCCCCAAGACGACAGAGGCCCCAGCGATGCCCACCCAAACCACCGCCAACATCCCCTTGTTGCGCAGGGTCCATCGCAAGGCCTTGTGCAGGGCGCCATTCCAGAACACCCCTGTGCCACTTTTGGAGATGATGGGCGGAGGCGCCAAGACCATGACGCTCGGAAGCAGGGTAAACGCGAGCACATACGCCACACCGACACCCACGGCCGCGTACACGCCAAAATCATGGACGGGGCCTATGGAGCTGGTGAGCAAAGTCAAGAAACCCAAAGCCGTGGTCAACGAGGTCAGGAAGGTGGCGAGCCCCACCTCCCGGAAGGCACGTTGCATCGCCGTTTGGTGTGTCGCGTCGGCCCGTCGCTCGTCGTAATACCTCGTCAACACATGCACCACGTCTGAGATGCCCACGACGAAGAGGATGGTGGGCAGCACCACGGTCATGACATCCACGGCCTTGCCCGTGGCCACCATGATCCCCAGGGTCCAAAGGCCACTCATCAAGACCACGGTCAGCGGCACCATCACTCCCCAAACGGTGCGGAAGGCAAACCACAAAAACGCGACCAGCAGCACAATGCCGACGCTCACAAACCACGCCACTTCTCGTTCCATGACGCCGACGTAATACGCCTGGGCGACGGCACGTCCTGACACGTGCACATCGCGGATGGCTGCCTTCGAGGCATGTACGTCCTGTTCCCACGCCGCCACCGCCGCCGCCAAACTGTCGCATCCGGCTTTGCTCAATCCATCGGTGTGCTCGAGGGTCAATGCGACAGCCCGTCCGCTTGGACTGACAAACGTGCCCATCACGTCGTCTCGTTGACGCAAGCGAGCCACGTCTTTGGCCAGGGTGCTGTCGTTGGCCCACGAGAGCAACGGGCGCTGAAAAGCCATGCCACTCAGCGGGTCGCGCACCGGAAGTTTGAGGCGGGTGGGGGATTGCACCGTTTCGACCCCCGGAAGGGCACGGAGGGCGTCGACTTCGGCATCGACCTCGGCCAGGAAGTCGGCGGTCAGGCTGTCTCCCTCGAACCCGACGATCAGAAAGTCGTTGTCACTCCCAAACGTCTCCCTGAACTCACGGTAAAAGGTCGTTTCAGGATGGTCCGCGGGAAAGAACTGCTCGAAGTCGTAGTTGAATTCCAACCCAAGCGCTTGCCAGGCCATCCAACCTGAAGTGGCCACGAGCAGGGCAATCATGGCCCAAGCGTTGCGTCGCCAAGCAGGGGGGAGTCGGTCGAAGTTTGGATCGCTCATGGTGCAAAGGTGGAACACGCGTCAGGGCATGCAGTTCACCTCGGCTGCAAAAAAACGGACACAAAAAAACAGGCACAAAAAAGGCCCCGCATGCAGCGAGGCCTTTCGTGTTCACATCCGAGGGGGTTATCCCTCCTTCACTTCTTCAAAATCCACATCGGTGACTTCGGCATCGCCGTCCGCAGATGCACCGGCATCTCCAGCAGCGCCTGCATCGGCTCCACCGGCAGCTTGTTGGGCTGCGTACATCTCTTGGCTGGCGGCTTGGAAGGCGGTGTTCAAGGCTTCAATGCCGGACTTGCATCCGTCCACGTCTTGCGCACCGTGCGCTTTCTTGAGGTTTTCGAGGGCCTCGTTGATGGGCGCCATCTTGTCTTCGGGAATCTTGTCGCCAAACTCCTTGAGTTGCTTCTCCGTTTGGAAGACCAAACCGTCGGCTTGGTTCAGCACATCCACGCGCTCCTTCGCTTGGGCATCCGCATCGGCGTTGGCTTCCGCGTCCGCCTTCATGCGTGCGATTTCGTCCTCGCTGAGTCCGCTGGACGCCTCGATCTTGATGCTCTGCTCCTTGCCGGTGGCCTTGTCCTTGGCGCCCACATTGATGATGCCGTTGGCGTCAATGTCGAACGTCACCTCAATTTGGGGCACGCCGCGCGGTGCAGGGGGGATGTCCGCCAAGTGGAAGCGACCAATGGTTTTGTTGTCCGCGGCCATTGCGCGCTCGCCCTGCAAGACGTGAATTTCCACGCTGGGCTGGTTGTCGCTGGCCGTCGAGAACGTTTCCGACTTCTTGGTGGGGATTGTCGTGTTGGCGTCGATGAGCTTGGTGAACACACCGCCCATCGTTTCGATGCCAAGAGACAAAGGCGTCACATCCAAGAGGAGGACGTCCTTCACGTCGCCGGTCAAGACCCCGCCTTGGATGGCGGCGCCCACGGCCACGACTTCGTCGGGGTTCACACCTTTCGAAGGCTCCTTGTCGAAGTAGGCCTTCACCGCGTCCTGCACGGCTGGGATGCGGGTGGACCCCCCCACGAGGATCACCTCGTCGATGTCGCCCTTGTCGAGGCCAGCGGCCTTCAATGCGCTCATGCAAGGCTCAATGGAGCGCTTCACGAGGCTGTCGACCAATTGCTCAAACTTCGCGCGGGACAGGCTGCGCACCAAGTGCTTGGGCACGCCGTCCACAGGCATGATGTAAGGGAGGTTGATTTCGGAGCTTGTGGTGCTTGAGAGCTCGATCTTGGCCTTCTCGGCAGCTTCCTTCAAGCGCTGAAGGGCCATCGGATCCTTGCTGAGGTCAAGGCCGCTGTTTTCGCTCTTGAACTCGTCCACGAGCCACTCGATGATGGCCTGGTCGAAGTCGTCCCCGCCGAGGTGCGTGTCGCCGTCCGTGGCCAGCACTTCAAAGACGCCGTCGCCGAGTTCGAGGATGCTCACGTCGTGCGTTCCGCCCCCCAAGTCAAAGACCACAATCTTTTGGTCGGTAGACTTCTTGTCCAATCCATACGCCAAAGCGGCGGCGGTCGGCTCGTTGATGATGCGCTTCACCTCGAGGCCAGCAATTTCACCGGCTTCCTTGGTGGCTTGACGCTGGCTGTCGTTGAAGTACGCAGGAACGGTGATGACCGCACCCGTCACTTCCTGACCGAGGTACTCCTCGGCCGTGCGCTTCATCTTCTGAAGCGTCATGGCAGAGATTTCCTGAGGCGTGTACTGGCGGTCGTCGATTTGGACGCGGGGCGTGTTGTTGTCGCCCTTCACCACGTTGTAGGCCACGCGGCCTGCTTCTTTCTCCACTTCGCTGAAGCTCGATCCCATGAAGCGCTTGATGCTGGAGATGGTCTTCGTGGGATTGGTGATGGCCTGGCGCTTGGCGGGCTCGCCCACTTTGCGTTCGCCACCGTCGATGAAGGCCACCACAGAAGGTGTGGTGCGCTTGCCTTCGCTGTTGTTGATGACCACGGGTTCGTTTCCTTCCATCACTGCGACGCAGCTGTTGGTGGTCCCGAGGTCGATGCCAATGATTTTACTCATGTTGCAAGGGTTGATTGTGTTTTCGTTTGTGTGGCCCACATAGACCAAACCTGGTGCCAACCCCTTTCGCCCCATGCCAAACTGACATCCTGTCAACGCGGCCACTTTTTTTATGACACAAGCGGCAGAATGAGGGTGTGGAGTCTGACAGGCTGGCGGAGGAGGGCAATCAGGGGCGCCTCACGGAGGCCACCCAATGGGCCACATCGCGGAGGTGGTTGGACGCATGCAGCATGCGAGAACCGTACCAGCTGAATGCCTCTCCGTCCACCAACCGAAAACGCGCCTTTGGATGTGCCGCCTCCAGCATGGGGAGGTGCTTGGGTTGAAAGGGGAAAGGCTCGGAGGGCAGCAACCAAACCTGCGCGGAGAGGCAACCCGTGTCAGGCCCGTCGCCTGTGGTGGGGTAGCGCCCATCTTGGTGGCCGGCGTTGGCGTTGCCAATGCCCCAATGGCGCATGACGTCGTGGATGAAGGTGTCCGCCCCTGCCACCATCCAAGGTGAAGACCAAACGGCATACCCCGCTTCTCCACTGGAAGGCTTGGGGTCGCCCCAAAGGTCCTGGATGCGGTTCACCATGTCCTGCGCATGGTTCGTTCGGCCCACGCGTTTTCCGAGTCGGACCATTTCTTCCCACGCGTCATGCACCGTGCGCACATCGGTGAGCATGACGGCATCGCGAGGCAAGGCCTGCATCAGGGCTTCGACCTGCTGACGGTCGTTTTCTTCACGGTTGGCCACCACGAGGTCGGGTTGCAAGGCGAGGACGTCGTCGACTTTGACATTTTTGGTGCCTCCGATGCGCGGAACGCGTCGAAACTGGGAGGCAGGGCGGACACAAAACTTCGTTTGTCCCACGACGTCCACCTGAAGGTCGTGCAGGAATTCAGTCCAACTCGGCACCAAAGAAACCACGCGCATGAAGCGAAGGTAGTCCGCTACCTTTGTCCCATGAAGGCACCTGTGCGTTTTGCCGTGGTAGGATGTGGTCACATTGGCAAGCGCCATGCGGCCATGATTCAGGGAGACAAACGTGCCTTGCTCGTCGCCGTGGCGGACCTGGCGTGGGAGGTTGAAGGTCAGGGCGCCGTGAAGCGCAGGCCGTGGGCTCCTGAGGCCGAGGCATTCACCTCTTTGACGGATGCGTTGGCGAAGTGTGATGTGGATGTGGTGGCTGTGGCAACGCCCAATGGCAGTCACGTTGAAGTGGCGTGTGAAGCTGTGGCAGCGGGATGCCATGTTGTCGTGGAAAAACCGATGGGTCTTGATGCGTCCTCCGTGACGCGACTGAAGGCGCAGGCGGATTTGCGCGGGCTGACGGTGTTTGGGGTGATGCAGAATCGATATGCGCCAGCTGCACAATGGTTGAAGCAAACGTGTGAGGCAGGGGAGTTTGGAGACGTGTTGCAGGTTCACGTGCAGTGTCTTTGGAACCGGGACGACCGGTACTACAAGCCTGGGTCTTGGAGAGGCACCATGGACCAAGATGGCGGACCCCTGTTCACCCAGTTCTCGCATTTCTTGGACATTTTGATGTGGGTCTTTGGGACCATTGAAGTCGAGGATGCGCATTTTGTCAATCAAGCGCATCCCGACCTTCCATTTGAAGATGGCGGGGTGGTGCGCTTTCGTTTGACGCGAGGAGGGTGGGGCACCTTCACCTTCAGCACCTCAAGCCCACACAGCAACTTTGAAAGCAGCATGACGGTGATGGGGCGTTCTGGAACGGTGCGCATTGGGGGACAATACATGGACCGATTGGAGGGGTTTGAATTGCCAAACACCCCCAAGCCGACGTTGGCCCAGGCGCCGCCGCCCAATGACTACGGAGGCTACACGGGGTCAGCGGCCAACCACCATCATGTGTACGACAACGTGATGGACGTGCTCCTGAACGGAGGCGAAGTAGCGACCCCGATCGAGGAGGGGCTTGCTGTGGTTGAGGCCATCGAGGCCATGCACCGCTTGGGACGGGCTCAAAAGTGAGGGGACGCCTGGGTCCAGGAAGTCCAAACACGTGAGAAGACGCGTTGAAACCAAACAGGTGCCTTGACCCAGCGTCGCATGGGCACCGCAACCGCGCCGAATTCGGCATAGAACTGGTCGACCCCAGGATCTTGGCTGCCGCCAAAGTCGAAGGTGGTGCAGCCCCTGTTGTGGGCCTCATTCATGGCGGCCAGCAGCATGGCAACCGTGGCGCGTCCCGAGGAGCGCGACCTCAACTGTCCCCCGAAGGCGTACACGCAGGTTTGGTCGGGAAGGATGACAAATCCCCCAGAGGCCACACAACGTCCCTCATGGTCTCGCGCGAGCACGGCAAACGTCCATGGTGCGTCCGCGATCCGTTTCACCAAGGCGGACAAATCGGTGCCGTGATGGGCCAAGCCTTTTCGAGTGCGAGCCTGGCGATGCAATGCCACAACCTCATCCCAACCATGGGCGTCGAGTTGGACTTCGAGGGTCCCTTCATCTTGAAGGAAACGACGTGCTTGTTTGCGACGCGTTTTGCCCACGCCCCAACCGTCGTTTTCATGCCATGCGAGTTGACGCGTGTGCCTTGTGATTTCCTTCCAGCCATCGGGGACGCGCAAGGCAGGGTCGGCAGACGGGCCGAGGTCGAGGACGTGAAGGAGGGACCGCGACGCACAAGCCTTCACCAGCGCTTGCTGGGTTTCTAGGGAGCCACGAAGTCCAATGTGCAGTGCCCAAGGAGGCGTGCACGCAAGGGGGAGGAAGGCCTTCAGAGAGGTTTGCGTCATCCCGACGGCCACGCCATGACATTCATGAATCACCCCGTGTGCCCCGAGCCATGCAGCCGAGGCAAAGCCGGTCAGGTTGGATGTCGAAGATTCAGAAGGCGCCACGCGCAAGGTTGGGTCAGCCTCCGATGGCGCGCTTGACGGCTTCGTATTCACGGTCGCCACCAATGAACTCGTCTCCGAGTGAGATGAACTCGCGTGCCGCTGCGGGGTCGCCCAACTCGTCCAGCTTTTCAATGGTGGTGACAAAGGCGTATTGCAACAAATCGCGCTGACCTTCCGTCAATCCGCGGGCTTGTTGATCCAACAACAAGTTGCGTGCCGTTTCCCAAGCCTTGTCCGCGTCGCGTCGGGCTTTCAACGTCAAGTAGACCGTGCC
>CBFHRO010000070.1:0-10018 GCA_965658245.1 uncultured Flavobacteriales bacterium | reverse complement strand
GTCCTACATCGGATACGCCAGTCAAGTCCGACAAGTGGAGTGCGAAGGCGCTTCCACATCGGTGCGTTTCAGGATGGAGACGCTCATCATGCAGGAGGCCGTGGTTTCCGCAGATGTGGTGATTTCTCGAAAGACCCCCGTGGCGTTCACCAACGTCTTGCCCGCTCAAATCCAAGAAGAATTGGCCGGTCGTGACCTGCCCCTCGTGTTGAACACCACGCCCGGTGTGTATGCCACGCAGCAGGGTGGGGGTGACGGGGATGCCCGTGTCACGATTCGCGGGTTTGACCAAACCAACCTCGCGGTCATGGTGGACGGCGTGCCCATGAACGACATGGAGAACGGCTGGGTGTACTGGAGCAACTGGGCTGGTTTGGATCTCGTCGTGCGAACGACGCAGGTGCAGCGTGGCCTTGGGGCCAGCAAACTCGCCATCCCCTCTGTGGGTGGAACCATCAACATTTTGACGGGTGGCGACGAGTCGGCCAACGGGTCCATCAACTACCAGGCTGAGATGGGGTCTTACGGTTACTACAGAAACAGCCTGAGCGGCGTGTTTGGCAACCAGGACAAGGGTTTCCTTCACTTCGTTGGATCCTACAAATCCAACCAAGGCTTCGCCGACGGATTGGAATCGGAAGCCTACGCCTACTACCTCAAGGGGAGAAAGACTGTGGGCAACCACAACTTGAGCTTCACAACGTTTGGCGCGCCTCAGCGTCATGGCCAGCGCTCCTACCAAATGCAGGTGTACGAATACGACACCGACTTGGCCCAACGGTTGATCGACGAAGAAGGTCAAACCAGTGTGGATGAGTACGGTGAGGTGATCGAAGGGTTGTCTGAGACGTCGATTGTGAACCGCGGACGCAGCTTCAACGAGTTCGTGGTGAACTATGAGGAGGTGTTCTACAACTACAACGAAGAGACGGGGCAGGTGGACACGACGTATGGAGACATGCGACGCTACAACCCCCGTCAAAATCAATACTTCAAGCCCATCGTCACGGTGCGTGATGTGTGGAGCTTGTCAGACAAGTCGACGTTGACGACCACGGCCTATGCGAGCTTCGGAAGCGGCGGGGGCGAGGCCTTGGCCAGCACGCCCGGGCAGCGCTTGGCCGACGGCACGTTGGACTTGCAAGGCACGTGGGACGCGCACCAGTTGTTTGAATTTGGGCCCAACGGACTGAACGTGGATGAAAACGGCGAGCGCAAAGGCTCCAACTTCATTCGCATTGCCCACAACGATCACCGTTGGTTTGGGGCCTTGTCCAACTTCAACTCCACGTTGACGGACGAATGGACCTTCAGCGCGGGAATTGACGCGCGCCACTACACAGGCAGCCACTACCGAACCATTGGGGACATGTTTGGGGCCGATTACTACGACGCCCCTGACGACCGACGGGACCAAAACTCGGACTTCGACACCCCGTTGCGGACAGGCGACAAATACTACTACCACGACGACGGCCAAGTGGCTTGGGGTGGTTCCTACTTTCAGTTTGAACTCGACAAGTACAACTACTCGGCCTTCATCAATGTGTCTGGCGCCCAGAGCTGGTACCGCGCCATTGACTACTTCCGACCCAACGTGGTGACGGTCAACGACACCACGTTCGAAGTGCGCTCCACAGACGAGTATCGCGTGCTGGGCGACACGGAATGGTTGATGGACACGACCTTCTTGACGGCAGACAATCCAGGCCTGTCCACCTACACCACGGATTGGGTGCGCTTGAACAGTGCAACGATCAAGGCAGGCGGCAACTACAACATCAACGAGTGGGTGAACGCCTACACCAATGTGGGCTACCTGAACCGTGCGCCATTGTTCAACTCGGTGTTTGACATCAACAACAACCTCATCGAGGGGTACGAAAACCAATACGTGAAAGCCGTGGAAGTGGGTGTGAAATACGCCCGTGGCAAGTTTGCCTCCAACATCAACGCGTACCGTACAGGCTGGGAGAACAAACCGGTCAACCGCTTCTATGGCGTGTCTGGTTTGTGGCAGGACGAGAATTTGTCGGTCTATGCCGACACGTCTACTGTGGCGGGCCGTGAGGCCATGATTGAACTTGCGGAAAGCAACGCAAGTGCCGAGGAGTGGGAAGAGGTGGCGTTGTCGGTCATCGACGACGTGGACCGCAACCTCGGCTACAATTTGTTGAATGCGGATGCGGTGCACTCTGGGGTGGAGTGGGATTTCTCATACGACCCCACGAGCAAATTCAACATCCAAGGGGTGGTCTCCGCCGGCAACTGGCGTTGGACCAGCAACGAAAGCGTGGACTTGGTCAACCGCACCACCAATGCGTTCATCACGCGTTTGGACGACGGCGCGATCGCCGACACCTTGGTGAATTTGGATGGGGTCAAGGTGGGGGATGCGGCGCAACGCCAAGTCTCCTTGGCCGCGCGGTATTCGCCCAAGCGAGGCACCTATTTCTCCATTCGGAACACCTTTTTCTGGCAACACTACGCCAACTTCTCTCCAGGGGATGTGATCACCGAGGGGGAGCCCAAGGACGTGTGGGTGACGCCGGCTTACTCGCTGTTGAACTTCAATGCAGGAACGTCGTTTGACGTGTCCGACAACGCCCGCCTCCGTGTGCGACTGAGCGTGACCAACGCCCTCGATGTGCTCTACGTGTCCGATGCGACCAACAACTCTCAATACGCTTCCAACGGCTACGGTTTGGAAGGGGGAAGTGGTCGGGCAGAAGTGTTTGTCGGCCCCCCGCGGATGGTGCGTTTGAGTGCCGTGCTTGAATTGAAAGGACTCCAGAACAGAACTCCCAAAGAATGAATTTGAAACTGACATTGGCCTTGACGGCTGCCTTGGTGTCGACCGCATTGTTGGCCCAAGAGAACATTCTCGACATGCGCGAGAATTACAACATTGGACAAACCGTGACGGTCACCGGGGTGGTGACAAGCGACGACAACCTCGGTTCGGTGCGCTACCTCCAGGACGCCACGGCGGGCATCGCCCTCTATCCCGGCCAAGACTGGTCCGCATGGGAAGCCACGCCACAGATTGGCGACAGCCTTTCTGTGACCGGAGAGATCACCGAGTACAACGGATTGCTCGAAGTGGGGCCCAACTTGACGGACGTGACGTTCTTTGGACAAGGTACTGTGCCGACCCCACTTGAGATCGCCCCTTCCCAAATGGGGGAAGACCTCGAAGGTCAGCTCGTGCGCATCAATGGGGTGACGTTCCCCCTTGCCGGCACCTTCATCACAGGCAACAACACCTACGATTTCACCTCAGCGGGAGAGTCTGGTGTGATTTACGTGCGCACCAGCAATTCGCTCGTGGGTGAAGAACTCACAGGGTGCGAGGTTGACATGCTTGGCATCGTGTCTCAGTTCTCGTTCGACGGATTTGGTGGCTACCAATTGCTTCCACGCGGACCGGTGGACTTGATTCCCGCTTCGGCGTTGTGCTACACCTCTCCCGTGTCCCAAACCAACTTGGCCACGACGAGCTTCACCTTGTCTTGGACCACGGATTTGGCGTGTGACGGCACTGTCGAATACGGTTTGACGGAGGACTTGGGATTGACGACTTCTGCCCTCACAGGCAACACGCCAAGTCACTTCGTGAATTTGGAGGGATTGGAGCCCGGCACCATCTACTACGCCCGGGCGGTGTCTACGCTGGAGGATGGTTCTTCCGCGGTGTCCACCATTCGTCCCTACGCCACAGTTTCGGAAAGCTCAGGAGACATTCACGTCTACTTCAACGGTCCCGTGGACCACAGCGTGGCCACGGAAGAGTTGGCCCTGTCACTCGGCACAGACATGAACGACACGGTGGCTGCATGGATCATGAGTGCGCAGCACACGCTGGACGTGGCGGCTTACAACTTGAACGACCAAACCGTGGAAGATGCCGTGAATGCCGCCGCCGCCAATGGCGTGCAGATTCGTTGGATTTACGAAGGCCAAAACGCCAACATCGGCCTCAGCAGCCTCGATGCTTCCGTCGTTACACATCCTCGCACTGATGGGGAAGGCAGCGGCATGCACAACAAGTTCATCATTGGCGATGCGGATCATGCCGAGTCTGCGTTTGTCTTGACGGGCTCGACAAACCTCACAACGGGTCAGCTTGTCAGCGACTTGAACAACGTGATTGTGCTCGAAGACCAAAGTTTGGCCCGCGCTTACGAATTGGAATTCGAAGAAATGTGGGGCGCAGAGGGCATGACGCCCGACGCGGCCAATGCCAAATTCGGTGCTGACAAATCGTGGAACACGCCGGTGGACTTCCTCGTGGGGGGCAGCCCTGTGGAGTTGTACTTCTCGCCCACGGACGGCACCAACGCGGCGATCCTATCCGAAATCGAGGCCGCCAATGCGGATTTTGAATTCGCGCTGTTGACGTTGACCCGGGACGATTTGGGTGACGCGATTGTGGAGCTCAACCAAAGCTTCTTTGTCAGCCCCATCGGAGTCATCGAGCAAGTCAACACCACGGGCAGTGAGTTTGACAATTTGATCAGCAACGGCGTGCAAGCCTACGCCCACGACGTGAGCGGCGACTGTCACCACAAATACGCCATTGTCGACCACAGCGAGCCGGGTACGGATCCGCTCGTGATCACGGGATCCCACAACTGGTCTTCAAGTGCGGAAAACGTCAACGATGAAAACACAGTGATCGTTCACAACGCACGTGTGGCCAATCTGTATCACCAAGAATTCCGCGGCATCCTCAATGCCTTGAATGGCGGAGGCGATGCGGTGCAGGACCTCGGCGTGCGTCACTGGACGCTCATGCCCAACCCTGCGCATGAACAAGCGTGGGTACAAGGTGTAAACGCCACAGATGCGGTGGCGGTGCTCGACGCGGGTGGCCGTCAGGTTCAACTCGACGTGTGGCGTCAAGGGAATGTGGCCCAGCTTGAATTGGATGCCTTGTCTCCCGGCATGTACCACGTGGTGGTGACGGCTGCGAACGGGGTGGTGACCACCACACGTCTTGCGGTGCAATAATCCGATCGGCACCCAACGTATTGAATCCCTGGGCGATGTGGTGTATTTTCATCACATGGTCCAGGGATTGTTGCAACGTGTGATCTTCCAAATCGTGCCTAAGCTTTGGGCCACATGCCTCGCATGGGCGTTGTGCTTCTGCGCCATGGCGCAATGCGACGGGACGCGGTATCGCTACCGTGTGTTCAGCGAGGTTGAGGTGACCTATGGCGTGATTTACGGTGCCAATGTGGGGTCTTCCGGAGCCAACGAAGAGCTCGACATGGACGTGTACCTGCCCGCGGGAGACGACATGACTGACCGGCCCGTGGTGATTTTGGCCCACGGCGGGTTCTTTCTTGCGGGCAGCAACGATGGGGTGGATGTGGTCCCCTTGTGCGAGGATTTGGCCCGCATGGGCTATGTCGCAGCGTCCATCAGCTACCGGTTGGGCATTGACGATTTGTTCGACTTGGAAACATCCTTGCAGGAATCTGTGCTTCGAGGGGTGCACGACGCCAAAGCGGCTGTGCGCTTTTTCAGAAAGACCCACGCAGAGCAAGACAACCCATGGGGAATCGACCCCAATCGCATTGTGCTCGGTGGTTCCTCCGCGGGGGCGTTCATCGCCTTGCATGCAGCGTACATCGACGACTTGGCCGAGGTGCCAGACATCATTGATTTGACCCAGCCTGGCCTTGGAGGTGGATTGGAGGGGTTCAGCGGCAACGCCGGGTATCCCTCTGACGTCTTGTCCATCATCAACATTTCTGGCGCCATTGGGGACGCAGATTGGATTGCCGAGGGGGACGCGCCAGTGGTCAGCACGCATGGCACCTCAGACGGCACGGTGCCTTATGGCACGGGTGACATTTCGTTGCTTGGCATCAATGTGACGCAAGTGGACGGAAGTTGGCCTGTGCACATTCGGGCCGAGGAGATGGGGTTGGATCATCGATTCATCACGTTTGAGGGCGCAGGACACGTGCCGCACATGACAAGCGACACGTATTACGATTTGACGCGTGCAGCCGTTATGGGATTCACCAGCCGGCAGGTGTGCCCAATCTATCCCGTGGTGCCGCAGTATTACGATGTCGACGACCCTCCAACGGTGGGGTGTCCCGGCGATTTCAATGTCGATGGCGACGTCACCGTGGCGGACATGCTTCAGTTGCTGGCGGAGTTTGAATGTGCACAATTGTGTGCTTCGGACCTCAACGGGGATGGGGTGGTCACGGTGGTGGACTTGTTGGCGCTTCTCGGATTGTTCGGAACTCCTTGCGTGTGAGGCCAGCCCTTCGCCCGGGCTTGATGTATCCTTGTTTTCATGCAGTTGACCACCTTGGATTGGATTTTCATTGGGGCTTATTTCGCACTGGCCTTGGGGGTTGGCCTTTGGGCCAGCAAGCAGGCCAAAACCGATTCCGCCGGATTCTTCCTCGCGGGAAGAAACATGCCTTGGTGGCTTTTGGGCATCAGCATGGTGGCCACGACCTTCAGCACAGACACCCCCAACTTGGTGACGGACCTTGTGCGGCAACAAGGTGTGGCAGGCAACTGGGCGTGGTGGGCATTTCTGCTCACGGGCATGGTCACGGTGTTTGTCTATGCGCGGTTGTGGCGTCGGTCTGGCGTCCTGACCGACATCAGCTTTTATGAATTGCGGTACGGCGGGAAGTCTGCGGCGTTCCTTCGTGGCTTCCGGGCGCTGTACCTGGGCTTGGTGTTCAATGTCTTGGTCATGGCCACCGTAAGCTTGGCTGCCATCAAACTCGGCGGCATTTTGCTCGGTTGGCCGGGGTGGTTGACGTTGTTGGTCACGTGCAGCATCACCTTGGTGTACAGTGTGATGGGCGGACTTCGCGCGGTCATCCTCACGGATTTTGTCCAGTTCATCTTGGCCATGGTGGGGTCGGTGTGGGCAGCGTGGTGGATCCTCGACTTGCCTGAGATTGGCGGATTGGATGGCCTGCTCACGCATCCCTCCGTCGTGCCTCAGCTCTCTTTGCTTCCCGATTTGTCGGACGCCGATGCCTGGATTCCCATGTTGTTGATTCCCTTGGCGGTGCAATGGTGGTCCAGCTACTATCCCGGCGCCGAGCCCGGCGGGGGCGGCTACATCGCCCAGCGCATGTTCTCTGCCAAGGATGAGGAGCATGCGGTTGGCGCGACGTTGTTGTTCAATGTGGCGCATTACGCGCTGCGGCCGTGGCCGTGGATTTTGGTGGCTCTCGCGTCGTTGGTGATGTTCCCCGATTTGGATGCGCTGCGAGAGGCCTTTCCCCACGTGGCAGAGGACAAAATCGGTCATGACCTCGCCTACCCAGCCATGCTTTCCCTGTTGCCTTCTGGTTTGTTGGGATTGGTCGCTGCTTCGCTGTTGGCGGCCTTCATGAGCACCATGAGTACTCAGCTCAACTTGGGCGCGAGTTACCTCGTTCACGATTTCTACGGACGGTTCATCAAGCCCGAAGCCTCCGAGCGTGAGCGGGTGGTGGCCGGACAGGTCTCGACAGGGGTGTCGCTGGTCCTGGGTGCAGGCCTGGGCCTGACGTTGACGGATGCCGGTCAAGCCTTCAACTTGTTGCTGTTGTTGGGTGCGGGAACCGGAGGGCTGTTTTTGCTGCGTTGGTTTTGGTGGCGCATTTCGGCGGCCACGGAGATTGCGGCCATGGTCATCTCCTTGATCGTGGCGGCGTATTTCACGTGGGTGCACGACGCCATGGCGGCATCTCCTGCAGCCGTGGTGCCCGAGTTGTTGGCTTGGCAGAAACTGGTCTGGGGAACAACCATCACCACCTTGGGGTGGTTGGTCAGCGCTTGGCTCTTGCCCCCTGAAAAACGAGAAGTGCTTGAGGCGTTCGTCAAGCAAACCGGGGTCTCCGGTGCCGGATGGCGCGGATATGGCACTGAATCCACGGAGTCGTCTGTGGGCCGAGGTTTGGCGCAAGCCTTCTTCGGTTGCGTGGCGGTGTACGGTGCGCTGATGGCCACCGGATCGTTCCTGTATGGCCATGGCCTCCGGGCGGGCATGCTCGCGGCGGTCGCGTTGGTCGCGGCAAGTGGTGTGCTCCTTCTCCAACGCAAGGATTGACATGACAGGAGCCTCGCCAGCCTTTGTGTCCTTTGCGCCAGGCCGGGTTTGTCTGTTCGGCGAGCACCAAGATTATCTGGGGCTGCCAGTCATTGCTGCGGCCATTCCGTTGGGATGCCGCATGGTGGTCGAGCCTCGGACCGATGGGGTTTGGACGGTGTGCACGCCACAATTGGATTTCACGTGGTCTTGTGCGGCGGACGAAGCCACTCGCATGACGCCCGAGTCGCAGCCGGATGCATCCGCCTTTTTGCGTGCAGGACTTCAGGAAGCGTTGGAGGCGGGGTGGAATGTGGAGGGAGGTGGAACGGTCATGTGTTCGGTGGATTTGCCCTTGCAGGCCGGGGTCAGCAGTTCCTCGGCCATGGTTGTGGCGTGGATGCAAGCTTTGGCGCGCGTGGCGGATGTGGCCTTGACACCCCATGAGCTCGCACGGTGGGCGCACAAGGTGGAAGTCGCACATTTTGGGGAGCCTGGGGGACACATGGACCACGTGGCCAGTGCATTGGGGGGGATTCATCGCATTCATCCCGATTGGCGGGCGGAGCCCTTGAGCGTGCCCAAGGAAGGCGCGTGGATCGTGGTGGACTCGGGGGAGCCCAAAGACACCCGCGGGCACCTGCATCGGTGCAAGGTCAAGCGCCTGGCCTTGCTGGAGGTCCATGGCGGTTCGTGGGTGGACCCCAACACCCTGGGTGGGTTCAGCGATTGGCCTGCCGAGGATCAACAACTCTGGCAAGCCACGTGGCACAACCTGCAACTGGAGGCCCGCGCTGCGAAGCAATGGGAAGCACCTCACCAACTGGCATCGTGGATGTCGGCACATCACGCAGCCTTGCGCGATGGGTTGGGATTGAGCACACCCCGCTTGGAATCTCTGGGTGCGGCCGCGATGAAAGCGGGCGCTTGGGGATGGAAGGTGGTGGGGTCTGGAGGGGGAGGCTGTGCCCTGGTTTGGTGTCCAAAACACGCCACGCAAGACGTGCACCAAGCGCTCCGGAAGGCAGGTGCCCGCGCGTCCTGGACGTTGTCCGTCGCCCAGGGAGCCCATTGCACGCCTTGGAACCGCCCCGAGCATCCTGCAGTGGTGTTGGCTGCAGGCCGTTCCAGCCGGATGAAACAGGGCGTAGAATTGAAGGAGGAACACTGGAGTGAAGAGGAGCGCGCGGCCTTGGCCGAACGGCCCAAGGCGATGTTGCCGGTGGAGGTTTCGGGGCGGCCCTTTTTGGCCCTTTTGCTCGAACGGCTTTGGCGTGAAGGTGTGGATCACGTTTGCGTGGTTCGGTCTTGCGAGGACCAAGGCATGCCCACTGAGCTGGAGCCATGGATTCCCGAAGGGCTGATCGTTGATTTTGTGCATCAAACCCTTCCTCAAGGTGCCAACAAGCCCCTGGGCACGGCAGATGCTGTGCAGCGGGGCCTCGAGGCCCATCCGGAGTGGCAGGGTCTCTCTGTGGCCGTGTTCAACGGAGACAACCTCCCGCCCGAGGGTGCAGTGTCGTTGTTGCATCAAACGCCCCAGGGAGTGGTGGCTTTTGCACGGAGTGCCTTGGGCTTGCCCGAGGGCCGCGAGCGCGCCTTCGCGGTGTTCGAAGGCACGCCCCAAACAGGCGTGGTTCGACTCATCGAGAAGCCCAGTGAAGAGGAGGTGCATCGCGTGGCCGATGAAGGGGGAGAAGTGTGGGTGAGCATGAACGTGTTCCGACTCCGGTACGAAGCTTTTTTGGAAGGATGCCGCCGTGCCCCTTTGCATCCAGAGCGAAGGGAACGGGAGCTGCCGCACGCCGCCATGTTGGCGGCTGAGCTGGAGGGCAAGCCCTTGGAGTGGCTGTCCTTTCGAGGCGCATTTTGGGACATGACCCATCCCCGAGACTGGCGACACATTCGTCAAATGTTGTCTGGTGTAAAGCATGATGTAAAATGACTTTT
>CBFHRO010000069.1:0-10271 GCA_965658245.1 uncultured Flavobacteriales bacterium | reverse complement strand
CCTCGTGTTCCCAGATGTCCCATCGCATCGGCCCAACCTCCGTAACGTGGTCCGTGACCACAGGGTGGTTTCGCCAAGAGGCCAATTCGACCTCACCCCAATGAAGGCTTGTTCGATCCCCCATCGCAACGACTTCCTCCCAATCCACCCTGAGACCATGAGCTTTTTCTAAGGCACAAAACGCCGCGTATTTCTGGCGTTGGGAGGCCTGAAGGCACCGAATGGTCAATGAAGGAGGCGTGGTAGCATTCATCGTGCGTCAACCTGTGGCTTCCAAACAACGAAGGATGTCTTCTGCAGCATGACCATGACCGTACAAATCGTCGGTGTCGAACCTGCCTCGATTCAACATGTCAGTGGCCGTGTCGTTCAATTGATCAGGAGATGGGACCAAGGCGGATTGGCCTCTCTCGACTTGTTCTACCCACTCGGTGGTGTGGCGCATCACCACGCATCTTGTGCCCAGGGAATACGCTTCTTTTTGGACCCCACCGCTGTCGGTGAGGATGAGTGGTGCTTCACACACCGCTTCGAGCAGAGCCAAATACCCCAATGGTGGAGTGCAGATCATGCCTTGTTCTCCCAGTGCCGCGCGCCAAGAGGGCACATGGCTGTCCAAAACTTGTGCGGTGCGCGGGTGCACCGGGAAGGTGGCTTCCTGACCTGTTTCATGAAGCCACGATGCAATGGCATCCAGCCAGCTTCGAAGACGAACCGGATCGTCCACATTGGACGGCCTGTGCATGGTCAACAAGATGCGACCTTGACCTCGCGAGCTGCTTGGCCAAGCGGAGCCAAAGTGCACCGCATTGTCATGCATCACGTCCCCAGTTCGAAGGATGCGCGGTGCACTTGGACATGGAGCACCCTCCTCTCTATGCTTGATTCCCTCTCGAGACAAGTGAGCCACTGCCGCATCTGTTGGGCAGACCAAAACACTCGAAAGCCGGTCCGTCAACACACGGTTGATTTCTTCTGGCATAGACCATTGGTGTGAACGCAATCCAGCCTCCACATGGACCAGCGGCACACCTTCTGCGGAGGCCGCCCACGCACCAGCAAGGGTCGAATCGGTGTCACCGAAGACAAGCACCCAATCGGGGCTCCTTTCCACAATGGCCCTACGAATGCCGTGCATCATGTCGCCCAACCGCAATTCACGGCTTTTCGGAGTCGGTGCCAACGCAACATGGGGTTCCGGAAGCGCAAGTTCTCTGAAGAATTGCGCACTGAGCTGCTCGTCGTGGTGTTGGCCCGTGTGCACCCAAGTCGACTCCCAATGTGACGCCCCTTGCAACGCCCGATGCAGGGCCGCTGCTTTGATGAACTGCGGTCGTGCACCGACCACAACCATCATGCGTTTGGGGGGATTCATGTCAACCATCCTTCGTCCGCAAAACTAACGAAGGCATCACCTGCCACGACGACGTGATCCAAGATCGGCAGGTCCAGATACGCGCCCGCACGACAAAGGTCCGCTGTGAGCTTTCGATCCGAGGCGCTGGGCCTGGGGTTGCCGGAAGGGTGGTTGTGAACCAGGACCATGGCTGCAGCCCTCAATGCCAAGGCCCGCCCAAAAACCAATTTGGGGTCCACGACGGTTCCCGTCAGCCCCCCGCGGGAGATGCACACCTCGGCAAGAACGTGGTTGGACCTGCGCAACAGAAGAATCCAAAATTCCTCGTGTTGAAGGTCCGCCAGACGAGGGGCAAAGTGCACATACACATCCCGGCTTCGTGAAACGCGAATGCCCGTCCGACGGCCCGCATCTTGACGCCTTCGCCCCAATTCCATCGCGGCGGCCACCAACGTGGCTTTGGCAGGTCCAATGCCATCCACCAAGGTCAAGCCTTCAATCGGCCATGACGCCAAATTGTTGAGACATCCCTGGGCCAATTCGAGCACGTCCTCGGCCAACCGTTCAGCCGCCTTGCCGCGATGCCCCGTTCCCAGCAACAAGGCGAGCAACTCGCGGTTGTCCAACGCACCCAATCCTTCTTGTGCTGCTCGCTCTCGCGGCCTGATTGACTCCGACATGACGCAAAAAAAGACCCCCTGCATTCGCAGAGGGCCGTTCAATTCGTCAGCGTCAACGTCAAGTTGATCAGAGACCAGCAACGTGCTTGGTCAAACCACTCTTGAGGTTGGCTGCTTTGTTCTTGTGGATGATGTTGCGCTTGGCAAGCTTGTCGAGCATGGCACTCACCAATGGCAACAGGGTTGCCGCTTCCTTGGCGTCCGTGGATGCACGAAGTTTGCGAACTGCATTGCGCGCAGTCTTGTGCTGGTGGCGGTTGCGGTCGCGCTTCTTTTCGTCAGAGCGGATGCGCTTGAGGGCTGATTTGTGATGTGCCATAGAATAACCTTGCTAAAAACAGGGGTGCAAATATAGCGAGGATTTGGGGACAACAAGTGTTTTTCCAAAAAAATCCGTCGTTCTCACCAACTCAACAGCAAATCCACTTGCAAATACCCTCCGTACAGAGAATGCCGCACAGGTTCTGAGAACATGAGGTCCCTCGGGACGAAGGTGACTTCGCCCACAAAGTCATCCAACGAATCGTCGTCCTCGTCGAACACGCGTAGGGTCACCGTTTGGTCCAATTCCGCACCCTGGATGACCACCCCCCCCAGATCAATGCGCTGGGGCAACGACGACTCTTGTGCGACAGGCGAGGTAAAGTAAGGTGATTCGTTCACCGAGAGGTCCGCGTACAAATCAGGGTTGCCCTCTTCCCCCCAAGGGTCTTCGGCATAATTGGGGTCCATGGACATGATTTCAATCTGCGCGATCCGCACCTCTGGAGCGCCGTTTCCTTCGCCGCAGCCTTGGCACCCCCAGAGCAACAACGCCAAGGCAGGCCACGCAACATGAAAGTTCTTCCCCATCATGCAACCAAAAATACAACGAAAGCCGCACCGTCACTTTGGGGAAACAAGAAGGGCGCCAAGGCGCCCTTCCATCCTAACAATCTACTTGTACCCAATCAAACAGCAAACGCAATGCGCATCGCTGTTATCTTGATGCACGGGTCAAACTTAGACGCATCTCGATATAAGACCTGAGGATTATATGACGAATCTGCAAGAATGCACCCCGCACCCCACCATTCCAACGACCAACACCCCTCTCAACCCCTCTGGTGCGTCGTGAAAAGTGCATTTCGTCAATCCGACTTAGATTCGTCTCACCTGGTTCTCGCCGTCATGACTCTGCCCCTTCAACCTGTTTCGTTGTGCTGTGTTCTGGTGCTTTGTGGCACCTCCATCTCCTTTGCCCAAACGCCCCCCTCCTTTTTAGACATTGGGACCGAAGCCGGTTTGACCGCAGAAGGACAACACCATGCTGTGGCCATCGGGGATTACGACAACGACGGGGACGAGGACATCTACGTCGGTTCCAAGTTTGCCCCCAACGCCCTGTATCGAAACGAGGGCGACATGACCTTCACGGAGGTGGGTGCCGAGGCCGGAGTGGCGGATGAGGGCTTCACCAATGCGGCGATTTGGTTTGACTTTGACAACGACGGAGATCTCGATTTGGCCACAGGCAATGGCTACGGGGGAAGTGGTGCCGCTCCCAACCGGTTCTACGTCAATCAAGGAGACGGCACCTTCGTGGACATGGCCGACGCATGGGGACTCAACAGCACCTTGATGTGTCGCTCCCTTCATGCGGCGGACTACGACAAAGACGGATTCACCGACCTGTACGTGGTCAACATCAATGCGGTCAATCATTTTTTCAAGAACGAGGGCGGACAGGGATTCTCGGACGTCTACCTACAGACGGGAACCCTGGACACGGGGGTGGGCATGGGCAGCATCTTCTTCGACTATGACAACGATGGGGATCAAGATTTGTACTTGACCCACGACGCAAACCAAACCAACAAGTTGTACCGCAACCAAGGCGATGGCTCTTTCATCAACCTTGCCTTTTTCTCTGGATTGAATTATCAAGGGAACTGCATGGGGGTCGATGTGGCAGACATCAACCACGATGGCTGGTTGGACCTCTACATCACCGACCTCTACCCCAGTGCCATGTTCCTGAACGAATGCGACGGGTCGTTTGAAGACATCAGTGTGGCGTCGGGGACGAGCGATTCAGGCATGACGTGGGGCTGCGTATTTTTCGACTACGACCACGACGGCGAGTGGGATTTGTACATCGTCAACGATTACCAATTTGCGCCTCTTCCCAACATCCTCTATCACGGCAATGGCGACAACACCTTTACCCCCGTGAGTGGCGGAGATGCCACGCTGGAACACACCTACTCCGACTACGGCTTGGCGATGGGGGATTTGGACAACGACGGGGATTTGGACTTGGTGATTGCCACGCCCAAAACAAACACCCAACCCGGCATCGCCCTCCTTCGAAACGACGCCTCAGACGGGCACTGGCTGCAAGTGAAACTGCAAGGGACGTTGAGCAACCGCGACGCGGTGGGCGCCCGAGCCACGCTACACTATGACGGCAAGGTGCGCATGGACGAGGTGAACATCGGCCAAGGCTATTCCGGCGCAAGCACCCTCGATTTGCATTGGGGCTTGGGAGAAAGTACAGCTGTGGATTCCTTGGTGGTGATGTGGCCCAACGGGGGCAGCACGACCTACGAGGCCCTGGCCGTGGACACCCGCCACGTGCTGACCGAGCCCACCAATTGTTTGGCCGATTTCAACAACGACTTCGCACGAGCCTCGGGCGACTTGCTCATCTTGCTCAGTGCCTACGGAGGATTTGCGCAGGACACAGACTTGGACGGCGATGGGGTGTGCGCCACCTCCGACCTGTTGGTCTTTTTGACCTTGTTTGGGACGAGCTGCGACTGAACCGCCTTCCTTGCCCATTCATGGGACAGCCGGTGATGGCGCTCCGTGGCTTTCAAAAGCCCAATCCTCAATCGCACTCCATTCCAAAGGCCCCCAACAATTGCAGGATGTCCGCAACCGCCACGGTGCCATCCCCGTTGAGGTCTTCTGCACAGTCTGAAGGCGGCATGCCATCGACCACGCACGTGCCCGATTCAGAATCCCAAATGGTTCCTTCACCGCAACAATCACCCGCCGTGCAATCCATCGGCCCCACCGTGGTGCACGCTTCGCAAGAGGCAAAACAATGCACTTCGAGGCTTGTGTTGGCCGCGGGGACGACGAACGCACGGTTGTACCCGCCCAGGCCATTGGGGGCTCCACATGCTGCAGGCACCCCTTCGTCAGACCCCCAGGCGTTGCCGTTGAGGTATTTGTATTGGACCTCTGAGCCCACTTGGGCCACCACCGTCACACGGTAAATGCTGTCGGCGCCCAAGGTCATGGGAGTCTCTCCAGGAACCCATCCTTGGAAGGATCCTGCCACGTGCACACCCGTGTCGTCCACGGTGAGGTCACCCATGTCCAATTGCAGCACCGTTTCGTAATGGCACGTGCCGTTGTCGGCTTCCGCCTCCGCATCGTAGTTCTGGGCCTCAGGGTCGGTGCACCCCACATTGACGAGAATGGGCACAGAGCCATCCGTATCTGGTGTTGGAAGTGGTGTGTCGAGGTAGAGGTGCCACTCTCCTGGTTGAAGGGTCATGGCATCCCCAAGGCTGTTGACTGACAATGGCAGACCCGTGAAATGGTCGTACCACGTTCCCGTGTAAGGGAATCCAGGCACCATGTTGAGTGGCGCAACATCAAAGTTGCCAAGGAGCACCGCGTTTTGGTCGGGTCCGTAAAGGTGAATGCGCTTGCCCTTTCCCGAGCCGTCCACGCTGAAATCGTACGTTCCAAACACCGGTTGATTCTTCTTCAAATCGTTCAGGGCAGCAATGGTCTTGGCCAATCCAAGTCGGTTCTCATTGCCCAAATCGTCCCAAGGCGCCGGCTTCTCATTAAGCTTGCAATCCTCCGCGAAGGTGCCGTTGAGGCAGTCGAAGATGCTGATTTGGTACCCCAGCTCACCCCATTGCCACATCATTTTGGGCCCGGGAATCGCCAGGAGGAAGGCATGCGCCATGGCCAGGCGATCCATGGCGGTCGCCTCTTCTTTCGTATCGTAGCCATTGAACGCGTTGCCATACGTGCGCAACTCGTAAGCCATGCGCTCTTCGTCGTGGCTTTCGGCATAGGTTACGAGGTTTGGCCACTGATAGCCCCGGTTCTGCCAAGAGCCGTAGTTGATGTCCCCGTCGTAGCCCATGACCGCTTGGGTGTATTCCGAAGTCATTTTGCCCCAAAGCATGAATCCACCGTTGGCCAGTGCCGTTTCCTCGTCGTTGTTCCCGAGGTGCTCAAGGATGAGATATGTCCCAGGGTGGTTTGCCCAAATGTCATTGCCGTAGTCGAACAGGATGTCGACCCTGCTTTGGTCGTATTGGTTCCACGCGCCGACGTCCGATCCTGAGTCGACCTGCGTCAATCCCTTGCTTAAATCGATGCGGTATCCGTCGATGTGGAATTCTTCAATCCAAAAATCAAACACCCGCTTCCAAAATTCCCGTGTCCACGGATCACCATGATCAAAGTCGTATCCCGGGCTAAAGGGATGCTTGGCGATTTTGTTGAACCACGGGTTGTCGTTGGCCGCAGAGCCATCTTCATCCTGGTACAACCGAACCATCGGGTCGGTGCCAAAACTGTGGTTGGGCACGATGTCCACGATGACCGCGATGCCGCGTTCGTGGCATTTGTTGACGAGTTCTTTCAACTTCGCCGCCGTGCCGTAAAACTTGTCGACCGCAAACCGGAAGTTGGGGTTGTACCCCCAGCTCAGGTTTCCTTCAAATTCATTGACCGGCATGAGCTCGATGGCATTGTACCCCATGTATTCGAGGTAATCGAGTTGATTGATGAGGTCTTGAAAGGTTTGGGCTTCGTCAAAATCCCGAACCAGGGTCTCGTAGATGACCAAACGATCGGACGACGGACGTTGAAAGTCGCCATCCGTCCACAAAAAGTAGGGGTTGTCCGTGCGGAATGCGGAAGTGTGCCAGTTCGCGTGCGCCGAGGGGAATGCAGGCATGCCCGGGTAATGGCTTTGCGGAATGTACTGGTCGTTCCAGGGGTCAAGCACGAGTTCGGCGTACGGATCGCCAATTTCCAAGTTGCCCTCGACCAGGAAGTGATAGCGATACCACGTGCCGGGGCTCAAGCCACTGACTTGAATCCAGTGACGGTTGCCATCCACACTCTTCCGCATCAACGTGCCGTTGTTGGAGGTCCAGCCATTGAAATCACCCCGCAGATGGACGTAGTCTTTGCCCGGTGCACGCAATTGCACAATCACGGTGGATCCGTTGATGACATTCACCCCATCGACGGTACCTGCAGGTGGGTCCAAGACAATGGGGGTTTGGGCCCATGTGGGTGCAGCCATCGCCAGAAGTGCGAGGGCCATCATCCAAGTCAAAGTCGTTTTCTTCGAGGCAAGCATGTTCAAAGGCTTAGTGTCAAACTCACACCAAGATACGACATCTCAGGTCGCCTTCGGAATCAGCGTGTGGCTTCCACCACCAATTCGTCCACGAACAACCACGAAGGCTCGGTCGCGGCATCGTGCCAAGAAGGGCAGGCCCCGGCGTTGGCCAACGTCATGCGCACAAAACGCGCTTCCATGCCGAGATCCTCGAGCCGCACGGGCACGACGGTTTGGCGTGCGTCTGGCTCCTGGGGATCTCCCCAAGGCGCCTGCACCGGCAAATCGACAAACCGCAGGCCATCCATCGACACCGACCACGTCACCGCGCGCGGCAAGAAAATCCACGCATCCTGATAGAGGTAAAACTGGGTTTCCAATGCCGAGATGGCCAAGGGCTCCCCCAAATCCACGGTGCACACCATGTCCTCGCCCTGCACGGCCTGCCATGCGCCGTCTCGAAAGTCCTCCGAGCCGCGCCGACCATCGGCCAAGGCCTGCGGTCCACCGCCCGTGTAGTACGGGCTCGGCTCGTACCCCAATTCAAGGGGCTGATGGGCGGCGGCGTGTCCCGCCACGGAAAACGATTCCGTCACCCCGGTGGACCGGCCGCGGACGACAACGTTCACCTGCACCGTTCCCGTGCCTTCAATGGTCAGGGGCTCTCCCACGTTGACCGGAGATGCTTCCACGCCCGAGGACGACTCGAACCGGACGCGTCCTCCCACATTGCGCAAGGCCGCGTTCACCGTCACTTCGATTTCTCCCCGACGTCCCGGCCGCACCACGAGGTCCACAGGCACGCCTTCCAGGCCCGGCTGCACGTCCATGAATGCCCACCTCAATCCAAGCGCGTCCAGCCGATCCAAGAAGCCCTCGTACGCGTCCTCTGCTTCGGTGACTTTGGGCCCAGACCAAAGGACCTCCGCCAGCCCTGTGGCGCGCGGAAGGACCTTCCCCATCACAGCCTCTTGCGGCGCGCGCTCAGTCCACATGTTGCATTCGCCGCCGATGATTTGGCCTGGATGGCCTTTGGCTGCTTTGGGCACCGGGACGAAGGAATAGACCTCCGCCAAGTCGGTGGAGCGCAACGGATAATCCAAATAGCAATGGCTCGTGGGCGACACCACCGCATCCGTCCCCAGGTGCGTGGCCTCGATGGCCCCTTCCATCCCACGCCAACTCTGCACCACAGCCCCCTCGGGCAACCCACCTTCCAAGATCTCATCCCACCCCATGATGCGCTTGCCTTGCTTGGCGACATGTGCCCCCATTTCGTGGATGAAGGCGGTTTGAAGCTCCGCCTCATCTTTCAAGCCCAGACGCCGCATTTTGGCCTGGCACTTGGGGCACTCTTCCCAACGGATTTTGGGCACTTCGTCACCTCCGATGTGGATCACCTCCGAGGGAAACATCGTGCACACCTCGTCAAGGACGGCCTTCATGAAGGCCATGGTCGAATCGTTGCCCGCGCAATACACGTCCTTGAAGACCCCCCAATTCGAGGGCACAGGCAGGGTGTCTCCCGTGCATCCAAGCCAGGGATACGCCGCCAACGCCGCGCGACAATGGCCGGGCATTTCAATCTCGGGGATGACCTCCACATGACGTGCCGCAGCGAAGGCCAGGATGTCTTCAATGTCCTCTCGCGTGTACGCGCCCCCCGTCACCTCGCCATCGGCCTCGGTGCGGTAGGCGCCGACTTCGGTCAGTTTGGGGTAGGCCTCTACGGGCAACCGCCACCCTTGGTCCTCGGTCAGATGCCAATGCAGCACATTCATTTTTTGCAAGGCCAACACCTCGATGACCTCCTTGACAAATTCAGGTTTCATGAAATGCCTGCAGCAGTCCAAAAGCAATCCTCGGTGCCGCAAGTATGCCTCGTCCTCGATGTGCATGGCAGGAAGGGTGAATCCCGAGGCACATCCTTGCTCGCACGTCTCGGGCAGCAATTGTCGAAGCGTCGTCCACGCGCGGAAAGCCGCTTCCGCATTACCGGCCGTGATCGTCACCTGATCGCGTTTCACGGTCAGTGTGTAGCCCTCTTGCCCCAGATCATTCTCCGTGGCGCGCCAAATCCAATCCGCCTCGCCTTCCTCGGAAGTCCGCTCCCAGGAAAGTTGCGCCTCCTGGAGCCACGCGGTCATGGCCGACATGTCCCACCCCTCGGGCCACATCAACGTCAGGGCTCCCTCACAGCGAAATCCGCGGCCTTTGGCCTCGCCTTCGAGGGGCTCCACAACCTGCGGCAAAGGCACGAGTCCCGTCGATTTGCCCGCGGGCAAGGGATGCGTGTCAGGCATGTCGCAACCCGCCACCAGCACCCAAGCAACCAAACCAAACAAAAACTTTACTCCAATCTTCATAAACTAATATTTACGAACCACTTACAGAATCCACCAAATCACAAACCAAGTCGTAATCCACCAAGTGCACGGTGGTGTCGAACAGCTTGGAATCGCCCCCTTGTGAGGGCTTTCTGCAGGACGCGTGCACGGCATCCACGCCTGCTTCTGCCAACGCAGCGACGTCCTGCGGACGAACGCCACCTCCTGCGATGACCCGCAATCCCGAGGCCATCATTTTTTGGAGTTGGGCCACGCCATCCACCGCGCGCAAGGCGCCTCCGCTGGACAACACTTCTTCGACCCCAAATTTCCTGAGGACAGCCACATCCTCCGGGACCTGGAGACTCGCATCAATCGCCCGGTGCCAGACCAAAGCCTCTGCCCCCACCGCATTCACCATCGCCTCGAGATACGCTTGATCAAGGCCTCCCTTTTCGCCCAGCGCCCCCACCACGACGCGTTCAGCCCCGCAATCCAAACCGAACACAACTCCACCCGATGCGCAAAGGGAGGCC
>CBFHRO010000068.1:0-10341 GCA_965658245.1 uncultured Flavobacteriales bacterium | reverse complement strand
TGGCTTCCTTTCGAATGGCGTCCAACTCCTCTTGCGTGGCCGCCCCTTCTTTCACAAGGAACGCTGCCATTTGACGGATGCAATCGTATTCTGCTGCCCACGCCAAACGTTCTTCCGTCTTGTACCGTTCGTGCGATCCCGAGGTGCTGTGGCCTTGTGGCTGTGTGACTTCTTCGACGTGAACCAACACAGGAACATGGTCTTCCCGGCAGCGCTTCGCGGCCTCCTCGTAGGTCGCCACGAGGCTGGGATAGTCCCAACCCTTGACGCGGTAGATGACCAAACCGTTGGTGGCTTCTTCGCGCTGGAATCCAGCAAGGGCCGTGGAGATGCTCTCCTTCACGGTCTGGAATTTTTTGGGAACCGAGATGCCGTAACCGTCGTCCCACACACTCATCAGCATGGGCACCTCCAGCACGCAGGCCGCGTTCATCGCCTCCCAAAACAACCCCTCCGAGGTGCTGGCATCGCCAATGGTGCCCACAGCAATTTCGTTGCCACCGTCGGTGAAGGTGGTCATGTTGGAGGCAAGCTCAGGCAGGGCACGGAACACCTTGCTGGCCTGGGCCAGTCCCACCAAACGAGGCATCTGACCACCCGTGGGACTGATGTCTGCCGAGCTGTTGAAATCGGCCATCAGGTCCTTCCAAGAACCGTCCTCATTCAATGTCCGGGTGGCAAAGTGACCGCCCATCTGACGGCCGCCCGAAGTGGGATCTTCGGCCACATCGGCGTGGGCGTACAAGGCCGCGAAGTACTGCTGGACATTCAAGAGGCCGCGGGCCATCATGAACGTTTGATCTCGGTAGTAACCCGAGCGCCAGTCACCCGCGCGTACCACCTTCGCCAATGCCACTTGGGCCATCTCCTTCCCGTCTCCAAAAATGCCAAACTTGGCCTTTCCAGTGAGCACTTCTTTGCGTCCGAGCAGCGAGGCTTCACGGCTGACGCACATCAATTTGTAGTCGGAGCGCAACGCTTCTCGGAAGCCTTGCACGTCTTGGGTCGTCGGAGTGGTGGAAGTTGCCGCCATGTGAGCACAAAAATACACAGGTCCTCTCCCCGCGCACCCCTAAGGCGTCACCACTTGACAATCAAAATGTTAAGACGACGCGTACGCCACCGCGATGCGCGCACCAACCCGCGCGTTGTGCTTGACGAGGGCCACATTGGCCGCGAGACTCTTGCCTTCGGTCGAATCGGCGATGTGCTTAAGCAAAAACGGCGTGAGTGCTTTGCCTTCCACCCCCTGACGCTGGGCATCGGCCAAGGCCTGCTCGGTCGCCGCGGCAGCGTCAAATCCCGACGCGGCAGGCACGGGATTTGCCACCAACACGCCCCCTTCCAATCCCAAACCCCACTTGGCCTTGAGGATCGAAGCGACCTCCGTGGGAGTGTCGGCGCGGTGCGTCACTGCCAATCCGCTCTTGGGTGTGAAGAAGGCTGGGAATTCGTCGGTGCCGTAGCCGAGCACGGTGATGCCCTTGGTCTCGAGCACTTCAAGGGTCTTGGGCAAATCGAGGATGGATTTGGCGCCCGCGCTCACGACGGCCACGTCGTGTCGGGCCAATTCATCGAGGTCTGCGCTGATGTCCCAAGTCGCGGCCACGCCGCGGTGCACGCCGCCAATGCCTCCCGTGACAAACACAGGGATGCCTGCCAACCCTGCGCCAATGAGCGTGCCGCTGACCGTGGTGGCGCCGAGTGTGCCCTTGGCGAGCACCACAGGCATGTCCCGTCGCGAGACCTTGGCCACACCAGGTTCAGAGGCAAGCCTCTCCAAGGTGGCGGCATCGCAACCGACCTGCACCGCGCCGTCCACCACGGCCACCGTGGCAGGCACCGCTCCTTCCTCACGAACGATGGCTTCCACCGCTTGGGCCGTCTCCAAATTGGCAGGATACGGCATCCCGTGGGCCACGATGGTGGATTCCAGCGCCACGACGGGTTGGCCTTCCTTCAAGGCTGCTTGAACTTCAGGCAAGATCCGAATCAACGCAGGATCGATGCTCATTGAAAGTGGGGGTTGTGGAGCATCGGATTGGCCTGGGTGATGGCCTTCCAAATCGCGTCCTTGAGCGGCTGCAAGCCCTTTTGGGCCACACTGCTGAAGAACAACGGGGATTCGTCCATGTGTTGGGCCAATTCCTCCTTCAGCTCGCGCTCCAATTCCTCGTCCAACATGTCGCTCTTGCTGATGGCCAAAATGTGTTGCTTGTCCATCAACTCCGGGTTGTACTTCTTCAATTCGCCGCGCAGGGTTTGGTATTCCGCATGAATGTCGTCCGCATCTGCAGGCACGAGAAAGAGCAACACGGGGTTGCGTTCGATGTGGCGAAGGAAGCGCAAGCCCAACCCCTTCCCTTCGGCCGCTCCTTCGATAATGCCGGGAATGTCCGCCATCACAAAGCTCTTGGCATCGCGGTAGGACACCATCCCGAGGTTGGGACGAAGCGTGGTGAAGGGGTAGTCGGCGATCTCCGGCTTGGCGGCACTGACCACACTGAGAAGCGTGGACTTGCCCGCGTTGGGGAACCCCACCAACCCGACGTCGGCGAGCAGCTTCAATTCCACAATCTTCCACTCCTCAAGCCCGTCCTCGCCCGGTTGGGCATAACGTGGGGCTTGGTTGGTGGGCGACTTGAAATGGTCGTTGCCAAGGCCACCTCGGCCGCCCGGGGTGGCGATGATTTCCTGGCCGTCTTCCGTGATCTCTGCCTGGACCTCTCCCGTTTCTGCGTCTTTGACGAGGGTGCCGAGGGGGACTTCGATGATGGCGTCCTTGCCATCGCCTCCGTGGCGTCGGTTGCCCGAGCCCGCTTCGCCGTGTTCGGCAATCACGTGCCGCTGGTACTTCAGGTGCAGGAGCGTCCAAAGCTGGCTGTTCCCGCGGATGATCACGTGACCGCCACGGCCGCCGTCTCCGCCATCCGGACCGCCCTTTGAGGTGGTCTTGTCTCGGTGCATGTGGGTCGACCCCTGTCCTCCTTTGCCGGAGCGGCAGCAGATTTTGACGTAGTCAACGAAGTTTTGGCTGGCCATGGTTTGGGGTCAAAAAACGGCCCTGATCAGGCGCCGATGGCGGCTTTGAGTCGCTGCGTGATGTCCTCGATGGATCCCACCCCGTCGATGCCTTGGTATTTGCCTGCGGCACGGTAGTGGTCTGCGACGGGTGCCGTCTCGGCGTTGTAAACGTCGATGCGCTTTTGGATCACCGCCGGGTCGGCGTCGTCGGCACGGCCTGACGTGGCCGCACGGGCGAGCAAGCGCGCCTTGAGCTCCTCCTCGGGGACCTCGAGGGCAAGCATGGAGGCGATGGTTTGGCCTTTGCCTTCAAGGAACGCGTCCAACGCACCCGCCTGCGCTGTCGTGCGGGGGAATCCATCAAAAATGAACCCTGCAACATCGGTATGCTTGTTCACCTCCGACTCCAGCATTTGGATGGTGACGTCGTCGGGAACGAGTTTGCCTTGATTCATGTAGCTCTTGGCCAGTTGACCCAGCTCTGTCTCCCCTTTGATGTTGGCGCGGAAAATGTCTCCCGTGCTCAAGTGCACCAAATTGTAGTGGTCGACGAGGAAGGCGCTTTGGGTGCCTTTTCCCGCTCCCGGAGGGCCAAACAAAATCAAGTTGCGCATCGCTCTGTTCCTTTCGTGGATTCTTTCGTGAAAACGCGAAGATAGGGAATGCTCAGAGGCAGTACATTCGCGGCATGAAGTACGACGTGATTGTTCTTGGAAGCGGACCCGGCGGATATGTGACCGCCATCCGCGCATCGCAATTGGGTTTGAAAACCGCAGTCGTGGAGCGAGAGGCGCTCGGCGGCATTTGTTTGAACTGGGGGTGCATCCCCACGAAGGCGCTGTTGAAGAGCGCCAACGTGTTTGAGTACATCGAGCACGCGGAGGACTATGGCATCAGTGTGGCTGCCCCCAAGGCCGACTTTGGCGGCATGGTGAAGCGCAGCCGAGGCGTGGCAGACGGCATGAGCAAAGGCGTCACGTTTCTCATGAAGAAGAACAACATTGATGTGATCATGGGCGACGGCAAGTTGTTGCCCGGCAAGAAGCTCGAAGTAACGGCCGCCGATGGCGCCAAGTCCACGCTCGAAGCCAACCACATCATCATTGCGACGGGCGCACGCTCTCGTCAGCTCCCCTCCATGCCGCAGGACGGCGAAAAAATCATCGGCTATCGCGAAGCCATGACCTTGAAGAAGCAGCCGAAGAAAATGGTGGTTGTCGGTTCCGGCGCCATCGGCGTCGAGTTTGCCTACTTCTACAACGCCATCGGCACGGAAGTGACCGTGGTGGAGTACGTGGACCGCATTGTGCCTGTGGAGGACAAGGAAGTCTCCAAGCAGCTTGAGCGCACCTTCAAAAAGGCGGGCATCAACATCATGACCAACTCCGAAGTCACTGGCGTCGACGCCTCAGGCAAGGGATGCAAGGTCACGGTGAAGACCAAGAAAGGTGAAGAAACCCTCGAGTGCGACGTGGTGTTGAGCGCAGCAGGTGTTGTGTCCAACATTGAGAACATCGGCCTCGAAGAATGTGGCATTGTGCACGACCGCGGCAAGATTGTCGTGGACGACTACTACGCCACCAACATCCCCGGATACTACGCCATCGGCGACTGCGTCCCCGGTCCTGCCCTCGCCCACGTGGCGTCGGCCGAAGGCATCACGTGTGTCGAGAAAATTGCAGGACACAGTCCCGAGCCCATCGACTACGGCAACATCCCCGGCTGCACCTACTGCTTCCCTGAAGTGGCGAGCGTCGGCATGACGGAAGACGCCGCGAAGGAAGCGGGCCACGAGATCAAGGTGGGCAAGTTCCCCTTCTCTGCGTCGGGCAAGGCCAGCGCCTCTGGACACAAAGACGGATTTGTGAAACTCATCTTCGACGCCAAATACGGCGAGCTCCTCGGCGGCCACATGATTGGCGCCAACGTGACGGAGATGATCGCAGAGATTGTCGCCTTGCGCAAGCTCGAGACCACCGGTCACGAACTCATCAAGACCATCCACCCGCACCCCACCCTGAGTGAGGCGGTGATGGAGGCAGCCGCAGCCGCGTACGACGAGGTCATCCACCTTTGACCGACACGTTCAGCAAAAGCTGACCTCATGAAAAAGGCGGGCCCCTTGGCCTGCCTTTTTTCTTTCTCCTGAAGAAGGACTTGGAATCAGATCAGGGCTTGCGCAGAGTGATGTGCATGCAGCCGCCTTCGGGAATCACGTAAATGATGCCCGCCTTTTGGTAGCGGTTGAGCAACCGTTCCATCTCGCGGGTCGGCGTGCCACAGGAGGCGTCGTCGTCCATGCGGTCGACAAACGCAATGTCGAATGATGCGCCGTAGCTGTGTGTCGATTGGCTGTTGGTGGCATTGAGGTTGCGGCGACGCAGACGGCGCTGCTGCTTGTCGGTTCGGGTGACGGAGGTGACACGAAAGACTGCACCCTCACTTGGCGTTCCCTCGAGCGCATCGGCAAAATCGTTGCCCATGTCCTTCAACAATTGGTAGGTCTCGGGCAAAAGCCAGCCGTGGCTGTGCGTCAAGCGCGCGACGCGGTATCCCCGGCCATCCTCCACCTCGACCAACTTGCCGTTGCGTTTGCCCGCATTGAGCTCGATGTCGTTCTTGACAAAGAAGCTGTTGGGCAGGGAGCGCGCCGCGCTCTGGTGGGCCGTGTAGGGGTTGCGAGGCACGCGCATGGTCTTTTTGCAGACGCTGCAAGGAAGGATGGTTTTGTCGCGTTCCTTCTTGGGCTCGGGGTTGGGTGCAGGCGCGGGCTCGGGAGATGGGGTCACTGCAACCGACTTTGCGGGCGCCGCGTCGCGGTCCAACATTTGTGAAGGGGCTGCCGTTCTGTGGTTGTCGGCTTGACGGTCATCCCGATTCGATTCGGTGTTCGTGCGCAACAACACGGGGTGGGCTTCTCTCTTTTGGAGGGCGACCACGGGTTTGGGATGGGTCAACCGGGTGAACGCTTCTTCCTCCGCTTCCGTCCCTCCCACCAGCGCCACCATGCCACTGGAGCATCCAACCAAAATCAACATCACAAGGCCCAGCCGATCCCATCGGATCATTTTGCGTGGGGTGGAATCGCCGGGGGTGAAGTGCTCGCTCATGGCCTGTGAAGTTCTGGGCAACCTTCATCCGTCACACTGCAAGGCAGCTGCAAATTCCCACGTCGCTTTGTTGAAACCCATTGTGCGGGAAGGGCATCGCAGCCCTATGTCCTTTGCAATTTGCAAGGCATGGCACAACTCGGCGCAAAAATTGAGCATCCCTCCTATGGGGAGGGCGTCATCTTCAACCAAGACGGCGACTTTTGGCGTGTGTTTTTCAAAGACCACGGCGAGAAAGAATTCAACAAGGACTTTTCCGGATGGGAGGTCGTGGAACAAGGGATGGACGCAGGAAGTGCAGACTTGTCTGACATTACGGCCGCGGTGGAACAAGTGTTCGAGGAGCACATGTACCGCATCGAGCAATACATCGAGCCCGCCCCCATTGAATTGGGCGACCGTTGGGAAGGTGGCACCCTGACCATGCAACCTGCCGATCCCGATTTGCAGGCCAAAGACGTACCCATGGAGACCTTCTTCCACAAAATCGTCATGGTGCGCGACCGGTTGCGGGTGATGGAGCAGCAGATCAATGCCCAGGACAAAATCTCGGACGAGGACAAGGTGAACCTGCAGCAATACATCACTCGGATCTACGGAAGTTTGACCACCTTCAACGTGCTCTTCAAGTACAAGGAGGACCAATTCCGTGGGGCTTCCAAAGGCGCGACAGAATGAGCTTCTGGGGATTCTTGGCGCGCCTCAACAAGGCGCTGCTCCCTGCCATTCACAAGTCACCCGATTTGACCCGCTTGAATGGGTTGCAAAAAGCGGTGGTGGGCTGGAAGATGTACGTCACTTATCGGCATCTCGACCATCTCCAGCAAAAGGAAGACTCCCCGCTGTCGGGAGACCATCTCCCCCACTGACATGCCAAACAACGCCTCCCCCAAGTCCTCGTGGGTGCGTGTGTTGGGGCCGGGAATCATGTTCGCCTCCGCGTGCATTGGGGTTTCGCACCTCGTGCAATCGACACGTGCGGGGGCCCTGGCTGGATTGGGCCTGCTGTGGGCGATCCTGGCCGCCAATGCCGCGAAATATCCCTTTTTTGAATTTGGCAGCAGGTACGCTTCCGCTTCAGGAGAATCGCTGATTGAGGGATTTCAAAAGTTTGGGCGGGGCGCGTCGTGGCTGTACCTCGGATTGACCTTGGGAACGTGCTTCTTTGTGATGGCGGCCGTCGGCATGGTGACAGGTGCGTTCCTCGACAACCTGCTCGGCGTGTCATCCCGGGTGGGAGCGGTGGCGACCTCGCACGTCACGGTGGCGCTGTTTGTCGCGTGCACCGCCCTTCTGTGGTTGGGACAATTCAATGCCTTGGACAAAGTCATCAAAGTGCTGGCCTCGGTGTTGTTGGTGTCGACGGTGGCCGCTGTGGCCCTCACTGTGGCCGCGCCTCCTCCGGCCGATGCGACCCCTGCGGACTGGTCTTGGACCACCCCAGGTGGGCTCGCTTTTGTGATTGCCCTGATGGGCTGGATGCCCTCGGCCGTGGACTTGAGCACGTGGAACAGCTTTTGGACCCTTGAGCGCATCCGCACCTCGGGCTACAAACCATCCTTGCGCGAGACCCTGGCCGAGTTCAACCTCGGATACGCGGTTTCCGTGGCGTTGGCAGTCGCGTTTTTAATCATGGGAACCCTGTTGCTGCACCGGACAGATTCTTCGCTCCCAGACGGCAGCGCCGCCTTTGCTGCGGGCATTGTCTCCCTCTATGCCCGCGCCATCGGAGACTGGAGCGCGCCCATCATGGGCGCCGCCGCATTCAGCGCGATGTTCAGCACCTGCATTGCGGTGATGGATGGCTACGCGCGGAGCTTGGGGAGGGCCTGGGCCGCGGCCACAGGCACGTCTCGAACCCCTGCGCAACATCGTGTGGCTTTGATTTTGATGTCGCTGGGAGGGCTTGGGGTGGTGTTGGCCTTCAAGGGGCAACTCAAAACCCTGGTCGACCTCGCCACAACCCTGTCGTTTTTGGTCGCACCGGTGATTGCGTATTGGAATCTGCGCTTGGTGACCCGGGAGGACTTCCCCCCAGAGGCGCGACCGGGAATGGGACTGCAAGCATGGGCCTGGATGGGGCTGCTGTTTCTCAGTGCGTTCAGCGGCGTGTACCTCTGGATGACATTCAGCGCGTGACACGCTCGGCCACCCGGCCCATCAAATAGAGCATTTCGGTGCCGATTTGGGCCAAACGCGCATCGTACGTGGCTGCTTCCTCTGCCGTCCCATCGCTGACCTTGGGATCCACGTAAGGCGTGGCAAATCGCGCGTCTGCGCCATACACCAAGGGGCAACCGCGGTCTGCACTGCTGCATGTCATCACCGCAGCGAAACCCTCACTCGGGTTGACCTCATGCCCGTATTTCTTGCTGAAACACGACATCGAGGCCATGCCCGTCTCGACGAGGTAGGTCGGGTTGGATGCGCCGTGCAGGGTGTCGGTTTGGGACACCTCAAAACCTGCGCGCTCCATGGCCGCCACCGTTCGCGGGTTGCAAGCCGTGGCTTCGGTCCCGCCGCTGAACGTGCGGATGCCCTCCAAGTCCGACACCCCCGCGGCGACCTGAGCCCAAACCTGCGCCAAGTGACTCCGTCGGCTGTTGTGCGTGCAGATGAACACCAAGTCGGCATGCCCTTGCCGATCCAAGGTTTCCGCGGTCCATTGGGCCAAGGCGTTGAGCTCAGCTTTGCGCGGTGCTGGAACCGCATTGGTGTCGGCAAGCAGGCGCTCAGTCGTTTGGGCGAGCGCGGGGTTCCATGGGGTCATGTTCACGGGAGAAGAATCGGTGCAAGAAGCCATCCACAGCATGGCGGAAAAGGCTGTCAAAGCAAACCAAGGTGCCACTTTCATGACGCAAAAGTGCCACCAAGCGCGCAACTTTCAATGTGAAGAAATTGTGAATCCCATGGGGCACATTTTCGGAGCGGCCCCGCGCACGTCATTCACTCCATCCAGCTCGCTTGGTCAATCCGCACCTCCCCAAACAAGTCGTCAAAGCCCACAAGACGGCCCTTCAACGTCACCGACCCCGTCGGCGCGGCGGCGGGCCCTTCACCTTCCGCGTAGTGCACCACCACACCCGGCGTCAACACCACGCCCTGTGGCGAAGAAGAACCGACTTCACCGACAACGGCAACAACCTGCCCTTGCCATTGGGCCTGCATCTCCTGCGGATGCGCTGTGAATTGTTGAACAAGATCGGAGGCTGTCCAGGTTTGGGCCACCTCCGCTTGCGCATAATCCTTGTGCGGCTTGTTGTACATGGAATGCACCACAACTGCTGCCGCCACGGCCGCGGCCAAAAGCAAGGGAAGGGCTCTCTTCATTCCCCCAAGGTCGGAACTTGGAAGGAAAGGAGCAACTGGTCGTCGGTGGCAGGCGAATCTCCTTGCCACGAGGTCAACCACGTTTTGATGAATTCGTGTTGATCCTCGGGGGGCAACTCTGCAAGCAGCAAGATGAGCGTCCGCAGGCCTTTGAGTTTCAACTTCCGATCGTAAGGACCGCCAAACTGGTCAGACACCCCGTCCGAAAACATGAAGACCGAGTCGCCCGGACGCACCTGAAGGGTCGTCTCCACGAACGCCTGCTGACGCCAGTACGCCCCACCAATGGAACGCGACGTGCCTTTGAACTCGAGCAATTTTCCATTGCGGACCACCCACAATGGACGCTTCGCGCCGGCAAACCGCAGCTGGTGCAACGCGGGCTGGTACGCAATGACTGCAAGGTCCAAGCCCATGCCAACGGCGCGCATGGCATGGGTGTCCCCATTCATCATGGCCGCACGGAACTTTTCATCCAAGCGCGTCAAGAGGTGAGCCGGTCCAGAGGCCTTGCTCAACGCCTGCCACAATTTTTCTCGGGCGAGCACTGTCATCAAGGCCGCACTCATGCCATGCCCCGTGCAATCGCACGCCGCGAGGTAAGCCAACCCGTCCCGTTCGGCCACAAACACAAAATCGCCGCTCAGCTTGTCCATGGGGCGATCGTAGACCATGCATTGAGGGAACAGCGCATCCAATTGCGCGGTGGTGGGCGCCATCATGGACTGGATCGAGCGGGCGTACTGCATGTCCTCTACGGACTGCTGGTACCTGAGCTCGACGTCGGATGGTTTGTGAGAGAGAGAGGGGTCCAATGCGACGTTTTCGGAAAGTGAAGATAAGGGGGAATCATTGAACGATTCTTCCGAAATTCACC
>CBFHRO010000067.1:0-10510 GCA_965658245.1 uncultured Flavobacteriales bacterium | reverse complement strand
TGGGAGGCGTGGCCATGGGCAACATGAACGCGCAACTGCTTGCCATGGTCACGGGCACCACGAGCAACAAGGGATCCATGTCCCACGCAAGTGCCACCTGCGCCACCACCGGCACCATAACCACCGTGAGCGCGAGGTTGCTCATCACCTCTGTGAGGAACAACGACATCAACACAAAGCCTGCAACCAACCACGCCGGCGACAGGGACGGCATGGAAGCCAGCACTTCCGCCACAGCCGACAGCACCCCTGCTTCGGCCAATTGGCCTGCCAACGTCAATCCACCCCCAAAAAGGAGCAGAATGTCCCAGGGCATCCGACGTGTGTCTTCCCAAGAAAGCAGCGGCGTGCCTGAATCCTCGCCCGAAGGAATCACAAACAACAGCACCCCCGCGGCCATGGCAATGGACGTGTCGTTCAATGGCCATCCAAATCCATCGACGAGCCAGCGCCGGGCCACCCACATCACAGCCGTCCCTCCAAACACCCACGCCACGCGCTTCTCCGAAACGCCCCATGACCCCAGTGATTTGAGTTCCTCTTTCAGCCCTGCCACGCCCGATTTCAGTGGCTCGGAGGACACCCGACACAGGACCCGGGTCAGCAACAGGTACACCAGCACCAGCATGATGGCCGAAAAAGGCAACGCCATGATCGTCCATTCCAAAAAGGGCATCGCGATGTCCACGTGCTCCTCCAGCAGCCCGGCCATGGCCACGTTGGGTGGCGTGCCGACGAGCGTCGCGATGCCGCCAAGGTTGGCGGCGTAGGCCGTGCCCAGAAGGAGTGCGATGGAGAACCGTGGGTGCTCGTCGAGGTCGATTTTGGCCACCACAGAAAGGGCAATCGGCAACATCATCAGCGTCGTGGCCGTGTTGGAAATCCACATGCTCAGGGCCGCAGTGGCAAGCATAAAACCTCCCAGCAACCGCCGAGGCCGCCCCCCTGCCGCCACCAGGATGCGCAGCGCAAACCGCTTGTGAAGGTTCCATCGCTCCAAGGCAAGCGCGATGAGGAACCCGCCCATGAAAAGGAAGACGTATTTGGATCCGTAAGGCGCAGCGGTGGTGGCCACATTAGAAACCCCAAACAACGGAAAAAGCACCAAAGGCAACACAGAGGTCACCCCAATGGGCACTGCCTCGGCCACCCACCAGACGAGCATCCACGCGGCAGCACTGAGCACGGCCACCTGCTCTTCAGGCACGCCCAGGAAAGACGTGACGCCCCAGGTCACAACAGCCAATGCCGGTCCGAACACTTGCCTGATTGCAGAAGCCTTCATGGATGCAAGGATAGCGTGCCCCCGCGTGTAACTTCCAACCATGGAACTGGATTTGTACCGCGTGGATGCATTCACGGAGCGCGTTTTTGGGGGGAACCCTGCGTGCGTCATGCCACTCAATGCATGGCTTGAAGATGATCTTTTGCTCGCGTTGGCGCAAGAAAACGCCGTGGCGGAGACGGCGTTTCTGGTGCAAAAAAAGCCAGGACGCTACCACCTGCGCTGGTTCACCCCGGACGTGGAAATGGACCTGTGTGGCCATGCCACCCTCGCCTCTGCGCATGTCGTCCTGACCTACCTCGAGCCCGAGGCCATGGAAGTGTGCTTTGAAACGGCCAGCGGAGATCTGGTCGTCACAAGGCAACCGTCCGGGTACGAAATGGCCATGCCCAACCGCGCGCCGGAACCCGCCATTTTGCCCGTGGAAATTGAAGAATCATTGAGCCTGCCTCCGACGGAAGTCCTCAAAGCGCGGGATTACCTGCTCGTCTACCGAAGCCAGCGCGACGTGGAAGAATTCAGCGTGAACCGGCATCTTTTTGACCGGGTCAACTTGGGTACGGGAGGCGTGATTGTCACCGCGCCCGGCGATCAAGTGGACTTTGTGTCTCGCTTTTTCACGCCGCAGGCCACGATTTTGGAGGATCCTGTCACAGGCTCGGCCCATTGCACCTCCGCACCCTATTGGGCTGAACGACTCGGCCAAACCGTGCTGCATGCCCGCCAAATTTCAGCGCGCGGTGGCGACGTTCATTGCCAAGTGCTTCCAGAGCACGTGCTTGTTTCGGGCCAAGTGGTGACGTACGCCAAGTCTACGGTGTTCCTTCCCTGAGCCGTCTGTCCTCCCCTACTTTTGCCACCATGAATGACGCGATGGAGTGGCTGAAAACCCTCGGCGTGGCCGGCTTCATGTTCTTCCTTCTGAAGGGCATGGCATGGCTCGTGGTGTTTTGGCTGATCTCCCGTGGCGTCATTCGCAAGCACAGCGTGGCCAAGCTCAAACTGAGGTGGCGCAACCTCTGGCGCGGCAAGGCGTGAGGACTCAGTATCCTTCCAAGCGCCAGGTCCATTCCAAAAAAACGCGACGGTCTTTTACCCCAGGGCGTTTGTCGCACCGACCGGCTGGTTTTTCAAGTCGCGCTTGCGTCCCATGACGGCAGAACCACAGGATGAGAGCGAAAGTTCGTTTCAAAGCACCACCCAAAGACCTCGGGGCGTGAACCCCACGTCGCACGTGGTGTTCTTCAGGTGTGAATGCACTTCTCTCCTGCGCCAGTGGCATGTTGTTTTGGACCGCTGCGACCTCACTCCTCTTTTGCATGTCTTGTGCCCAATCCAACTCTCCTGCTTCTCCAGCGGAAACCCAGACCGTCCGCTTCAGTGCGGACATGAAGAACGCGTGGCGCCCCCTGAATGATGGGGTGATGGGAGGCCTGTCCGAAGGAGATGTGGTGTTGCACGACACCGCCATGTCTTGGAAAGGCCAAACCCGCTTGGACAACAACGGCGGCTTCGCCTCCGTTCGCGCCCCATGGAGCCACACCGATTTGCGGGCGATGGACAAGGTTGTCATTCGCTGTCGCGGCAACGGGGGACCGTTCAAGCTGACCCTTGAAACGTCCGAGCGCTGGTGGATGCCCTATGCCTACGCGTCCTTCAGTCCATCCGAAGAATGGCAAGATGTCACCCTCAAAGCCAAGGACTTTTCATGGAGTCAAGCCCAAATGGGCGACCTCAAAACCGTCACCCCAAGCCGTGAGCTCGGAGACGTTCTTCGCATGGGGCTCATGAAATACGACGGCACGGCCCAGTCGTTTGACCTGGAAGTCGCCTCCATTCAATTCCTTCTCTCCGCGCGATAACGGGACTCAACACGTCTCGCCATAGACGCTTAGGATTTCAAGGAAGTCCGACACCGTCACTTGGCCATCGCCGTCCATGTCTGCCGCACAGTCAACAATGCAGCCAAATTCTGACAGGGCAGCCAAAATGTCCGACACCCCCACGGCCAGGTCATCGTCCAAATCACCTGGGCATTCACACGGCTCACAGCTTCCGTCGTCAAACAGCGCCGTCGGTTCGTAGTTGCATGCCGTGACATCGGTGCAACCGGGAATGCACGTCCCTTCGATGTTGTCGTCCAGCCAAGCGACTCGGTCCAAGATCCAGCTGCGCAAGAAGGCCACTTCTTCCTCGTAAGTCTGGCCAATGAAGACGTTGGGCCAGACGTATTGCCCGAGCCGTGGCCAACGGGCGTGGTCACGGACGCTTGGCTCGGCCAACACCGCAGACAGCGAATCAATGATGCCATTCAAGCTCTCGTCACTCCAAACATCCGCACGGTAATCGTCCCACATGCAACGCGTAAGCCCTCGGTAAGTGGGGTCCTCACGCAACCGCTGCCACCAAAACGGGTGCAGCACGTTGCATCCCGTGTTGGACTCAAAACCTGAGGTGAAATAGCTGTCACACCCGTCGGAGTTGCCAAACCCCAGGTTGAAATCCCACCAGGGTCCCATCACGATTTGGCCCCCATCCGAATCCTTCTCTTTGTAGAAGTAAGTGCTCAAGCGATAGGCGTCCACATTCTTGGTGATTTCGTTGGCGAAATACATGTCGATGAACGACTCGGGCTCGATGTACGCCTTGTAGCCCAGCACAGGATCCGTGAAGTTGGGACCTGCCAAGGCGTGCTCGAATTGTGTGAAGTGATCTTCGATGTACGCGAGTTGCAGGGGGTGCAAGTCCTCAGCCTCCGGCTTGTGCATTTGGATGAATTGCTCGTCGCCCCCAAGGCGCGGGTACGGCGATGCCCACCCCCCTTCGAAGTCCCCTTGGATGCGGTCCACCTTCATGATGTACCCACCCGTGAGCTCGTTGCCCGCGGTGTCTGTGGGGAGCAACGTGGCAATGTCTACGCGGTCGTTGTCGCGCTTGATGTTCTCCATCAGCATGTACACGCCGCGGTAGTCGCCGTTGATGTACAGCTCGCAGTACCTCCGCCGGGTGGTGTAGCGCCCAATTTTGTCCCCCATCTCGTAGATGACGGCGTTCCGCATCAGGGTCTTGTCCGAATACGGCCCATGCAGAATCCAATCGTTTTCCGTGGGCATGCCCAAGAGCGACACGTTGTTGTTGGCCCCGAGGGAATCCTGGGTTTCCAGCGCGTAGGACTGCTTGGGGAAAAACTGCGAGGACGAACCGCGGATTTCGATGGTGATTTGGCCGTTGTACTCGTAGGTGGTGTCATTCAGCGAATTGAACCCACCCTCCAAGTTGGTCACCTTCATGTTGGCCACAATGCGTGGATCGTCCAAAATCGGAGAGTCTGTGGTCAATTGCACCAACGGGAGGGTCGACTCGTCCATGTAGATGCAGGAGCCGTCGTCTTCGGTGGCTGCATCCCAAAAGTTCACCGCCGCGGGGTCGTTGCATCCCAAATTGGCTGGACAGCTTCCGTCCGTGGTGCACTGGCTGAAGCAGGTGTTCACCTCGATGGAGGACGTGACGTTGACCAAGAGCCGGTCGTTCCAATTGTCAGGATCGGCACACTCTTGGCCCACAATGTTTTCCTTGCAGCTCCAATCTTGGCACGCCCCGTTGGTGAAGGTGTAGTGCCCTGTGAAGCCGTGAGGCACCTGCACGGTGATGGACCAGATGCCATCTCCGTCATCGTCCGCCATGGGATAATCGCCAGGAAACCCAAAGTTGCCGCCCCCCGCCAAAAACACGCCCTCTGGGGACACGTTTTCGTTGACCATGTTCAGGTTGAACGTGACGAAGTGGGAATCCGCGGCAGGTGCCTGAAACCACGCCGGCGTCGCGTCAAAGGTGTTGCCTGCTTCAGCTGCGCCCAAAAACAAGAAAGGCCTGGCCGTGAAATCCGAAGAGGAGATGTTGTTGTTGTGCACTTCCACGGCCAGCACATTGGTGCCCGACTCCAGCAAGCTGGGGTTGACGTCAATCAAATCTGGCGTTCCACCAGCGTAGAGCACCGCTTCGTGCCACCCGTCCAAGATGGCGTCCCAAGCAAGCACCTCTCCCGGCTCTCCCGCATTGTCGCGGGCGATTTCCGTGCCGTTGAGGTAAGCCACAAAGCCGTCATCGTAGTCCACCGCCAGCATCGCTGCCGGAAAGGTGTTGGCGTCGTTGACCTGAAAGACGTGGCGCAAATAAATGCTGTTCGAGGGCGGAATGACCGTGGCGTCGTCCCCGTCTCCATACCCAAATCCAGAGACGCCCTCGCTCCATCCCGTGGCAGCGAAGTTGGTGAACATCCAATACGGCAGGGGTTGCGAGGTGGGAAGGAGGTAATTCCATGTGGCGCCGTCCTGCACCACGGCTTCCCAGTGGTCGACAGGACCTTGGGCCATTGCACTCCAATGCAACAGCACCCCAACCCACATGACGACAATCCCCCTCATCCCCTAAAAATACGAAGAGTGGGGAAGTCTGCGGGCGTTTCCGGTCCCTTATCGCGCCACCATCAACTTGAGACGCTCGAGGATTTGGCCTTGGGCATCCAACACGTGCAAGACGAACATCCCCGCAGGAAGGTCCGACACATCGAGCATGACTGTCGAATGGGTGTGGTGAAGCGAGAGACAAGGTTTTCCACCCATGTCCATCACCACAATTTGGCCTCGCTGGGGCAAACCTTCAAGCACGACGTGGTCCTTCGCAGGCTGAGGGTAGACATCCAATTGGGAATCAATCAGGGCAATCCCGAGCGGTTCGCTGACGTCCTCCCCCACACTGCCTCCCAGCGTCCAACTGCCTAAGAACACCTCGGGAATGACCTCCGTCTCTTCCCACACGAGGTAATCTTCAATCAGACACGCCACGGGTGCCCCATTGTGAAATGCCGAGTCGTTGGTCAGCAGCACCGACACAAACAGGGTGTCCGTCACTGGCACATTGTGAACGACCTGGATGAAATTCTCATCCTGCGTGGTGGCTTCATGAATCAGGTTGCCCTCTGAATCGGTGAATTCCCAGGTCATCACATTGTATTGGGGTGGGAACGTCAAGTATCCGCCAGGGTGGTACAAATTCACGCTGTTTGAATCCGACCCCACGTTGACCACCAGACCCATCAAGTCGCAATCGACCGTGGTCGTGACTTGGGCGCGGGCAGGCAACAAACATCCGGCAAGCAAAACGAAGGTGACAAGGACAAAACGACGCATGAGACTGAGGTTGAAGGTGTTGATGATCCACAAACATAACCCTTGTACTTGAGGCAGGGGTGCATTCCTTTCAGATTCCACCTTCAAATTTCCAGAAACAAGACACCCTGTGGGGCCTGTTGTGATTCACGGCGAGGCCTGTGGCAACGCGTTGCAGCACTCAATTCACCACCCACCGCACAGGGGTAACCCCACGCGTCGACAGCGTGTACACGCCGATCGGAAGGTCTGCCTCCCACGCCATACGTGTGTGCGCGAACCGGCCCTGACTCACCACGCGACCGTGGGCATCGTGCACGAGGTACGACGCCCCGAGAAGGACGTCTGGCACCACCACCACGCAAGCCCCTTGGTTGGGGTTGGGGAAGAGTTGGATTTGGACTTGGTCCGACACCTCTTCTGACGCACTCACCGCATCCAAATTCACGTTGTCCAACCAAATGTGGTTGCCGTGGTCACCGACGTTGGCAAACGCCAACTCAAGGCACGTCTCCGAGCCGTCGGTCCACGCCGAGGGCAAGTCGAGCACGTGGTTGGCCCATTGGATCGTGCCGCCGGTGTCGTACCAGAACCACGTGTAGCAGCCATCCACCGCGAGCTCGTTTCCATAGGCGGACCACAGCACTGTCCAAGCGTCATCGTCTCCCGTGCGGCCCCATACTTCCAGCCCATCGACGTGGTCTGAATACACTTGATACGCCACATCAAAGGAGAAGGTACTGTGCCCCGTGGGGTTGAATGCAGGAGTCACCAACAAGTCGAGCGCGCCTTCGGTGTTGACCCAGTAGTTGGGGAATTGGGCAACACCATTGGTCTCGTCCACCAAATCGTATGCGTGCTCCCATGCATGGCCCTCCACCTCCATTCGCCAGTGTTCAGGGGGGAACGTCGCCCCATTGAAATCCTCTTGGATGCCTTCGTCAGACACCACAGGCGCATTCACAACCTCAATGAGTTCCTCCCATGTCCACGTGTCGCTGGCACCGTCCACATCCGTCACAGTCAATCCCACGTCGTAGGTTCCTTGTTGGTCAAATGCCACCCAAGCCTCCGGACCTTCGACAGCCAAAACCGTGCCGCCACCAAAAGCCCATTCATAGGTGGCGCCTTCGCATCGCACCACTGAAACGGCACTGAAATGAATGGGGTCCTGTTGGCATGGACTTGCGAGGTTCACATTTGTACGGTCAGCCATAAACCCCGCGAGCACGGCAGACGGTGCGTAGAACTCCGCTTGGTGCACCCCGCGGGTGCCTGCTGCACGAATGTGCCCGCCGCAATAGTCGGCCTGCAGGAACGTGTTGACGTTGATCATGGGCAGACCTTCGTTGTACAAGACCCAGTCGTCGAGGTCTGCATCTCGGTAATACACGGCATTGGTCGTGCCGATGTACACGCCTCCGTTGGATCCCCGTTGGTGGGCCAAACTTACCACGCGCTCTGACGCGATGGTCGGCGTGGTCCAATTTTGCCAGGTGTCCCCTGCGTCTTCCGAGCGAAGAATTTTGTGCCCTGTTTGGGTCCCCGTCAACACACACCACACATGGTCGGGATTCGTGCCGTCCACGTCGAGGTAAATCGGGCGGTTGCTGTTGTTGCCGTTCTCGGAATTGGTGGGACTTGCAGCCTCCCACGTTTCACCTCGGTCCGCCGAGGTGTGGATGCGCCACAACGAGCCGTTCACCTGCTGAGAAACGTAGATGCGATCACGGTTGCGGGGGCTGACCTTCACCGAGATGATCTTGTCACCTCCAAAGTCGTGCACCAACTCCCATGACGCCCCACCGTCCTCAGAGCGCCATAACTCTGAGCCCACGGGCGAGTAGATGCAGTTGTAGCATGTGGGGTCCCATTCGAGGTTGCCGTATTCCCCAAACCAATATCCTGTGTTGGGGTTTTTGGAGCCGTCAAACGGCATGGCGTCGATGCGATCAAACCGATCTGTGGTGTAGCGGAAGGCCCCTCCGTCATGGTACCCCCGTGTGGCATCGCCTGGGTTCACAAACCCGCGAAAGTTGTCCCCAGCCAGTTCAGCCAACCAACCGCCGGCAGTGTCGCTTTCTGCACCCCAGTGGTACAGGTCGCCGTTGCGAATCATGGTGCCATTGTGGTAGGTTCCGCCCACCATGACTTCAGGACCACGCCATCCGGATTGCCAGCCCCAAAAGTCGGTGCCGTGCAGCCCGTACATGCGGGGCTCGATGTGGTCTCCTTCATCCTGGGAATAAAACACACCCCCGTCTGAGGCCACCCACAAATCCACGGTGCCGTCCATCCGCGTGAAGAACTTGACGTCGTGCACGTCGGCGTGCGTGTAGCGATCTGCGGTGAATTCTCCTGCCCAAGTGACCCAGTGCCCGTTCAAGCTCCAGTCCACACCTCCGCTTTCCGAGCGCCACACGCAAATGCCCGCCGCAAATTGACGGTCCGGATCGGTGGGACTGACATCCAAAGCCAGATCGTAGTAGTACTGTCCACCGTCGCCAGAGCCGTCTTCGCTCCACCCCAAGATGTTGGGGTTGACGCCGGCCTCCCATGGCCCGCCAGGTCCGTCTCCGCAGCACATGAATTCAAACGACTCTCCCGCGTCGAAACTCTGGTACATGCCGTACAGTCCGCCGCCGTTGTCGGTGGCGCCCGCGGCCAGGACGACAATGCGGTCCGGGTCGGCCGGCGTCACCGCCAGCTCGCACCGACGTTGTTCGTCGCCGGTGCCCACAGAGGGCCAACCGGTCGTGCCCGAGGCAAATGTCGCGCCTCCATCGGTGGACCGCTTGAACACGGTGCTGTTGGACAACAACTGCACGGTGTAGCAAGTGTCCGGATTGGTGGGATGAAACGCCAATTCCATGTATTCACCCCCGGCCACTTGCGTCATGGTAACCCCGCCATCTTCGGTTCTGTAAAGTCCGTTGTTGGTGGCCGCAAACAGCACCGGTTCTTCATCGCCTGTGGCCGGCCTGAACACCAAGTCGCGGTACCACCGGTCGTCTGACTGGTAGGCCGCATCACCGCACAGTGACCACGAGTCGCCTCCGTCTTCAGTGCGCCACAATTGTCCAGAACCAGACCCCACCCACACGCGGAGGTCGTCTTCTGGATGAATGGCGATGCTGTAGACGCTCGTCAAGGGAAGGTCTCGTGTCATGAGCGTCCAATGGGCGCCGTGATCGACGCTCTTCCACGCCCCCGCCGTGGCCGTCCCGCACCACACCACTTCGTGGTCGGTTGGGGCTTGCTCCACCGTATAGACGTGACAAGCGCCGGGACTTTGGACTTGAAACTGCATGGCCACCTCTGGGTCAAAATGCCAAGGCCCCATTTCTTCCCACACCCCATTTTGGCGGGCGGTCGACGCCCTCGACGCACCCAACGCCTCCGCATAAGCACGAGACACTTCGGGCCGCGGCAACTCCACATTGCGCAACCACCGCTTGTAGTACTGGGTGTCCCGGTTCTTTTCGAAAGGATGCGTGGCGTAATGGGCTTCGTAGGCACCCCGCACCTCGGCCACCGTCGCTTCCCCGCCGTACATCAATTGCACCCACATCGGGTCGTCGGCGGAAGCCCTGTGCGGGGTTTGGGTTACGTATTGGGCAAGAGAAGACCCCAGGAAACCCAAGGTCAATAGCGCGGAAAAAAGTAGACGGGAGAACGTGCGAAGCATGGTGATGGGGTCAGGGTGCAATCAAGTCAACTCAGGCGCGGGACATCCACTTTCCCGTCATCAGTGCCACGGGGAGGTACCCCAGTGCATCTGTGACGGTCAACCACATGGGCGTGCCCAACTGAATGGCGTTGGCAATGCCGCCGAGGAAAAACCAGCCCCCCATGACGTAGGCGGGCCACATGGCGCGCTGTCCTGTGGTGACAGATCTTGCAGCGACCAACATGCCGACCGCCACACCGGCGGCGGTGCCCAGCCAATGCACCACCGTGGCGGCAATCATGGTGGGCATGCTGAGGGTTTCCATCCAAGCGCGGAATTCCTCCGTGGTGGCCGAGCTGGTGGGCATGGCCTCTTCCGGCCAAAGGG
>CBFHRO010000066.1:0-11029 GCA_965658245.1 uncultured Flavobacteriales bacterium | reverse complement strand
CACGCCATCTACTTGGACGTGAAGCGTTTCTTGGCCGCCCAGCGCCAAGGCACCCACGACACCCTCAACCGCAGCTTGGTGACCGGCTCTACCCGGAAGATCAAGAAGCAGAAGGGAACGGGTACGGCTCGTGCGGGCAGCATCAAGAACCCCTTGTTCCGCGGAGGTGGCACCGTTTTTGGTCCCGAACCACGCGATTACACACAGAAGTTGAACGGCAAGTTGAAGAAGCTTGCGCGCAAGAGCGCTTTGAGCTACAAGGCCAAAGGCGAAGGAATCACGGTCGTGGACAGCATCAAGATGGATGCCCCCAAGACGCAGGATTTCTTGGCGGTCCTCGAAGGCTTGAAGTTGGCAGACAAGAAGACCTTGACGGTGCTTCCTTCAGCCAACGACGCGATTTACCGCAGCTGCCGCAACCTCCCCAAGCATCGGGTGATGGTGGCCTCTGACTTGAGCACGTATGACATCATGAATTGTTCCAATCTGGTCTTCGTGGACAACGCCCACGAAGTCGTCGAAGGAATGCTGAAAGCCTAAGGTCATGTCGAACATTCTGATCAAGCCCCTCATCACCGAAAAGATGTCACTCGACACGGAGCGCAACAACAGTTACGGCTTTGTGGTGGCAGACGGTGCGAACAAAATCGAAATCAAGAAGTCGGTTGAATCTGCCTACGGCGTGACCGTGACCTCTGTGCGCACCTTGCGTGTGGATGGCAAGGCTCGTCAGCGCTTCACCAAAACAGGTGTCGTGCGCGGTCGGACCAACGGGTACAAGAAGGCCATCGTCAGCTTGGCCGACGGACAAACCATCGATTTCTACGACAACATCTAAGCCATGGCACTCAGGAAATTCAACCCGATTACCCCAGGCATGCGCCACAAGGTGCTCTCCAAGTTTGAAGAGATCACCACGGACAAGCCTCACAAGCCATTGCTTGAGCCCATCAAGAAATCCGGCGGTCGCAACAGCGAAGGCAAGATGACGATGCGCTACCGCGGTGGTGGACACAAGCGTCGTTACCGCGTGATCGACTTCAAGCGCAACAAGCACATGGAGGCGACGGTACTGACTGTGGAATACGATCCCAACCGCTCAAGCAACATTTGCTTGGTGGAATACAAAGACGGAGAGAAGCGTTACATCATCGCGCCAGAAGGCTTGAAGCCAGGCATGACGATCAACAGCGGCAAGGATGCCACGCCAGAGGTGGGGCACGCCATGTACCTGTCGGACATTCCCCTTGGTACCATCGTGCACAACATTGAGCTGCACCCTGGTCGTGGAGCGAACATTGCGCGCAGCGCTGGTTCCTACGCACAGCTGGCTGCCCGCGATGGCAAGTACGCTGTGTTGAAGTTGCCTAGCGGTGAGACACGCCAAATCCTGGTGACGTGCTTGGCCGTCATCGGTGCCGTTGGCAACAGCGAGCACAACTTGCAGGTCAGCGGCAAGGCTGGTCGCAGCCGTTGGTTGGGTCGCCGTCCACGTGTACGTGGTGTGGTGATGAACCCTGTCGATCACCCCATGGGTGGTGGTGAGGGTCGCTCCTCTGGTGGACACCCACGTTCACGCAACGGCATTCCTGCCAAGGGTCACAAGACGCGCAACAAGCGCAAGGCCTCCTCTAAGAACATCATTGAACGTCGGAAGAAGTAAGACATGGCTCGTTCACTTAAAAAACCCCCATTCATCCACTACAAGCTTGCGCAGCGCGTTGAAGCGATGCAAGCCTCTGGAAAAAAGTCCGTCATCAAGACCTGGTCTCGTGCCAGCACGATCACGCCTGACTTCGTGGGTTTGACGATTGCCGTGCACAACGGACGTCAATTCATTCCGGTATTCGTGACAGAAAACATGGTTGGTCACAAGCTCGGCGAGTTTTCGCCCACGCGCACCTTCCGTGGTCACGCAGACAAAAAAGACAAGAAGCGCTGAGTCATGGGAGCACGTAAAAGAATCGCCGCAGAGGCACGCAAGGAAGCGCTGAAGAGCACGGCCATTGCGAGCTTGAAAAACTGCCCAACTTCGCCACGCAAAATGCGTTTGGTCGCGGACACGGTCCGTGGGAAAAACGTGTTTGAAGCGTTGAACGTATTGCGTTTCAGCTCGCGCGAAGCCAGCATCCGCTTGGAAAAGCTCTTGCTTTCTGCCATTGCGAACTGGGAAGCCAAGAACGAAGGACAACGCCCTGAAGAGGCCGAGCTCATCGTTCGTGAAATCAAAGTGGACAGTGCCCGCATGCTGAAGCGTTTGCAGCCCGCCCCTCAGGGTCGTGCGCACCGCATTCGCAAGCGCAGCAACCACGTGACCATCATTGTAGACAGCGCCAAGAACTAATCATGGGACAGAAGACGAATCCGATCGGCAATCGCCTTGGTTTCATCCGCGGATGGGACTCCAATTGGTATGGCGGCAAAGACTACACGGACAAGCTCGTTGAAGACGACAAGATCCGCACGTACCTCATGGCGCGTTTGCGCAAGGCAAGCGTGTCGAACATCATCATTGAACGCACGCTCAAGCTCGTGACGGTGACCATCAAATCAGCCCGCCCCGGTGTCATCATCGGCAAGGGAGGGTCTGAGGTGGACAAGTTGCGCGAAGAGCTCAAGAAGCTTACCGGCAAAGACGTTCAAATCAACATTTTTGAAATCAAGCGTCCAGAGTTGGATGCCCGCCTTGTCGCGGAGAGCGTTGCACGCCAAATTGAGGCGCGCATCAGTCACCGCCGTGCCATCAAAATGTCCATTGCAGGAACCATGCGTCTCGGTGCCGAAGGCATCAAGATCAACATCGCAGGTCGTGTGAATGGCGCGGAGATCGCCCGTAGCGAAAGCTACAAGGAGGGTCGCATTCCCCTGCACACCTTCCGTGCTGACATCGACTACGCGTTGGTGGAGGCCCACACCACATACGGTCGCATCGGCATCAAGTGCTGGATCTGCCGTGGTGAAGTTTATGGCAAGCGTGACTTGTCACCTGTTCCACCTCAAAAGAAGGATCGCGGCGACCGTCGCGGTGGTGCACCTGGCCGTCGTCGGGGCCCTCGTTCTTAATTGAATGCAACGCTGAAGAGTTATGCTACAGCCAAAACGTACCAAGTTCCGCAAAATGCAAAAAGGCCGTGTCCGCGGCCTGGCACATCGCGGAAGCACCGTGGCTTACGGTTCGTTCGCCATCAAGACGCTCGAAGTGGGTTTCATCACCTCTCGTCAGATTGAGGCAGCCCGTATCGCCATCAACCGCTACATGAAGCGTGAGGGTAAAGTGTGGATTCGCATTTTCCCTGACAAGCCCATCACATCGAAGCCTGCAGAGGTTCGTATGGGTAAGGGTAAGGGTGCGCCCAGTCACTGGGTGGCTCCTGTTCGCCCTGGACGCATCATGTTCGAAGTGGATGGTGTCCCCATGGAAACCGCACAAGAGGCCTTGCGCTTGGGAGCACAGAAGCTCCCTGTGAAGTGCAAGTTTGTTGTTCGCCCAGATTACGCAGGATCATGATTGCCAACACTGAAATCCGCCAATTGTCCGACAAGGACTTGCAAGAGCGCATCGACCTCGAGCGCGACGCAATGGCCAAGCTCCGTTTCAATCACACGATTGCCGGACTTGAATCACCCAAGGCCTTGTCCGAGAAGAAGCGCGACATCGCCCGTTTGTTGACTGAGCAAAACGCTCGTAAAAACGCCAACTGAGAGAAATCATGAGCACTGAAGCAACTACGCGCAATCTCCGCAAGGAGCGCATCGGCACTGTGACGTCCAACAAGATGGACAAGAGCATTGTGGTTTCTGTTGAGCGCAAGGAGAAGCACCCCATGTACGGGAAGTTTGTCAAGCGCACCAAGAAGTTTGTGGCCCACGATGAGGAGCAGACCTGCAACATCGGGGACACCGTACGTATCATGGAAACTCGACCAATGAGCAAGCGCAAGTGCTGGCGATTGGTGGAGGTCGTCGAGCGTGCGAAGTAATCGGAAAAAGACTGAACGATGATCCAGCAAGAATCCCGAATGAAGGTCGCTGACAACAGCGGAGCGAAGGAAGCCCTTTGCATCCGTGTGTTGGGTGGCACCAAGCGTCGCTACGCTTCCCTCGGTGATACAGTGGTCGTGGCTGTGAAAAGCGCGACACCCAACGGCAACGTGAAGAAGGGTACTGTGTCCAAAGGAGTGGTGGTCCGCACCAAAAAGGAAGTGCGCCGTCCCGACGGTTCGTACATCCGTTTTGACGACAACGCGATTGTGTTGTTGAACGCAAACAATGACATGCGTGGAACGCGCATTTTTGGTCCTGTGGCTCGCGAGCTGCGTGAAAAGGACTTCATGAAGATTGTTTCACTCGCACCTGAGGTGTTGTAATCCACGAAGCATGTTCAAGAGAGTAAAAGTCAAAAAAGGAGACACAGTCAAGGTCATTTCCGGGGGCAACCGCGGGAAGGAAGGCACTGTGTTGTCCGTGGACCGCAAGAAGGACCGCGTGGTGGTTGAGGGTGTGAACATCGTCACCAAGCACGTCAAGCCCAGTGCCACCAACCCCCAGGGTGGTGTGTCTACGGTGGAAGCAGGCATCCACATCAGCAACGTCATGGTTGTCGATGGTGCAGGCAACGCCACCCGTGTCGGTCGCCGTCGCGGCGACGATGGGAAACTGGTCCGTTTTTCTAAGAAAACCAATGAGGAGCTGAAGTGATGAGCTACATTCCAAGACTCCAGACGCAATACGCGGAAGAAATTGCTCCTGCTTTGAAGAAGCAGTTTGAGTACACCTCCTCCATGCAGGTGCCGCGCATTGAAAAGATTTGCTTGAACCAAGGTTTGGGCAAGGCTGTGGCGGACCGCAAGATGGTCGAAACGGCTGTGGGCGAGATGAGCGTCATTGCCGGTCAAAAGGCGGTGCCCACCTTGTCTACCAAAGACGTGTCAAACTTCAAGTTGCGGAAGGGCATGCCCATCGGCGCACGGGTCACGTTGCGCCGCGAGCGCATGTATGAGTTCCTCGATCGTTTGATCGCGGTGTCTCTGCCCCGTACGCGTGACTTCCAAGGCATCAAGGCCAAGGGCTTCGACGGGCGTGGAAACTTCACGTTTGGCATCAAAGAACAAATCATCTACCCAGAGATTGACCTTGACAAAACCAAGTACATCAACGGGATGGACATCACCATTGTAACCTCCGCCAAGACGGATGAAGAGGCCAAGGCCCTTCTCGAGGCGTTCGGTTTCCCATTCAAAAAGAACTAAGCCATGGCGAAAGAATCCATGAAAGCCCGCGAGCGCAAGCGTGAACGTCTTGTGGCGAAGTACGCAGCCAAGCGCGCGGCATTGAAAGAAGCTGGTGATTGGGAAGGCCTCCAGAAGTTGCCCCCCAACTCTGCAGCGGTGCGTTTGCACAACCGTTGTCAAATCACGGGTCGTCCTCGTGGCTTCATGCGTCAGTTTGGCATCAGCCGAGTCCTGTTCCGCAAGATGGCCTTGTCAGGACGCATCCCGGGTGTGAAAAAGGCCAGCTGGTAATCCGAAAACGAAAGACATGCATAGCGATCCCATTTCCGATTACCTGACGCGCATTCGAAACGCGCAGATGGCCCGTCACAAGGTGGTGGAGGTTCCTGCTTCCAACGTGAAGAAGGAGCTCACGAAAATCTTGTTTGACCAGGGTTACATCCTGAACTACAAGTTTGTCGACGAAGGACACACAGGCAGCATCAAGATTGCCTTGCGTTACGACGCCAAGTCTCGTCGACCAGCAATTACTGAAATCAAGCGCTACTCCAAGCCCGGTCTCCGCCGCTACGCAGGTTCAAACGATCTGCCACGCGTGTTGAACGGTCTCGGCGTCAGCATCATCAGCACCAGCAAGGGCATGATGACTGACAAAGAAGCACGTCGTTTGAACGTGGGTGGCGAAATTCTTTGCACTGTATACTAATCCGTCATGAGCCGAATTGGAAAAAATCCCATCACCGTTCCCAGTGGAGTTGAACTCTCCATCCAGGGCAACGTTGTGTCTGTCAAAGGCCCCAAAGGGGAATTGACGCAGGAGGTGGACGAGAAGCTCGGTCTTGAATATGCCGAGAACGTTTTGACAGTTACCCGTCCCAATGATGAGAAGGACACGCGAGCCAAGCACGGCTTGTACCGCGCCTTGATTCAAAACATGATTGTGGGTGTGTCCGAAGGATATTCTGTCCAACTTCAAATGGTTGGTGTAGGTTACCGTGCGGCCAACCAAGGTCAGCAGCTCAACTTGAGCCTCGGTTACAGCCACCCCATCATCTTGGAATTGCCCAAGGAAATCAAAGTGGAAGCGGAAACAAAGAAAGGTGAAGCACCCTTGGTGACTTTGTCCTCGCATGACAAGCAGTTGCTTGGCATGGTGGCCGCCAAAATCCGCTCGTTGCGCAAAGTCGAGCCTTACAAAGGAAAAGGTGTTCGCTTCTTGGGCGAGCAGGTCCGTCGCAAGGCTGGTAAAACGGCAGCGAAATAATCTGAAGCCATGGATACGAAAAAGAAAGCCAAAGCGCGTGTGCGCATCAAGACCCGCGTTCGCGGTCGTGTTCAGGGAACTGCTGAGCGACCACGCCTCACAGTCTTCCGCAGCAACAAGCAGATTTACGCGCAGGTCATCGACGACCTTGCAGGTCGCACGCTGGCCGCTGCTTCCTCCCTCGGTGGAGATGCATCTGGTGCCAAATTGGACCAAGCCACAGCCGTCGGCAAGCTCATCGCTGAAAAGGCTCAAGCGGCCGGCGTCACTCAAGTCGTGTTCGACCGCAACGGGTACTTGTACCACGGTCGCATTCAAAAACTCGCTGAAGCAGCTCGTGAGGGCGGCTTGAAATTCTAAAGGGATGTCACAGAATCAACGTCAACAAAAACGAGGTGGAAACCGGGACCAGCAATCGCGTACCGGAGATCCAGATTTGAAGGACCGCTTGGTAGGCATCAACCGTGTGGCCAAGACGACCAAGGGTGGTCGGACATTCAGCTTCAGCGCCATTGTCGTCATCGGCGACGAGAAGGGCAAGGTGGGACACGGACTCGGCAAGAGCCGTGAAGTGGCCACAGCCATTCAGAAAGGCATTGAGGACGGCAAAAAGGACATGATCAACGTTCCACTTGTGAACGGCACCATTCCTCACGCCCAAGAGATGAAGTACGCCGGAGCTCACGTGTTGATCCGCCCAGCCTCTCCAGGTACAGGTGTGATTGCAGGTGGTGCGATGCGTGCCGTGCTCGAGAGCGCTGGCATCACGGACGTGCTCGCCAAGTCTCTGGGGTCTTCCAACCCTCACAACGTGGTGAAGGCGACGTTCAACGCCCTCAAGGAGTTGCGCAGTGCCCAAGACGTGGCGCAGTTGCGCGGCATTCCTGTCACCAAAGTGTTTAACGGATAATCCTTTTTGGTCATGGGCAAAATTGTCATCACTCAAGTGCGCAGTGCGATCAACCGCACCAAGCGCCAGAAAGAGACCATCAAGGCTCTCGGATTGAAAAAACTCCACAACCCAGTGGAACACGAGGACACCCCCCAAATCATGGGCATGGTGCGCGCCGTGGGTCACTTGGTGAAAGTGGAAAAGAAATAATCATTAACCAGCATTCTCCATGAATCTCAGCAATCTTACCCCTGCTTCAGGATCTCGGAAACAGCGCAAGCGAGTTGGTCGCGGAGAGGGCTCCGGTCACGGAGGCACCTCGACACGCGGTCACAAAGGCGCAAAGTCTCGTTCAGGCTACAAGTCCAAGATTGGATTTGAAGGTGGACAGATGCCTTTGCAGCGTCGCGTTCCTAAGTTTGGCTTCAAAAACCCCAACCGCGTGGAGTACAAGGGCATCAACCTTGACACCATCCAGGCGCTTGTGGAGAAGACCGGCCTCAAGGCTGTTGCACCTGCAGACCTCGTGGCCAATGGTTTGGCCAACAAGCACGATCTCGTGAAAATCCTCGGCCGTGGCGAATTGTCCGCGGGAGTGGAAGTTTCTGCTCACCAGTTCAGCAAGTCCGCCACTGCCGCCATTGAAGGCGCAGGCGGAAAGTGCTCGACGATTGACCGCCACGCAAAATGAGGTTCTTTCAAAAACTCGGAGACATCTGGCGCCACGAGGAGTTGCGTCAGAAGTTGGGCGTGACACTCGGATTGATCTTGGTGTACCGCTTGGGCTCGTTCATCGTGCTTCCAGGTGTGAACAGCGACGTCTTGGCAGAGCAGATGAGCCAATTGGGTTCAGGCGGTTTGGGTGACATCTTGTCGCTCTTCACAGGTGGTGCGTTTACGCGTGCATCCATCTTCGCCTTGGGCATCATGCCGTACATCTCGGCTTCCATCATCATTCAGCTCTTGAGCATTGCGGTCCCCGCGGTTCAGAAGCTGCAGAAGGAAGGCGAAAGTGGACGAAACAAGATCAACCAGTGGACGCGTTTCTTGACGATTGCCATCACCTTGGTTCAAGCCCCCGGATACCTCGCATCCTCTGTGGTGAGCGTGCCCGGTGTGGTCCAAAGCCCGAGTGCCTTTTGGTGGTTCTCCGCCGTGACCATCTTGACGTGCAGCACGCTGCTCATCATGTGGCTCGGTGAGCGCATCACAGACAAGGGTGTGGGCAACGGCATCTCGCTGTTGATCATGATTGGCATCATCGCCACATTCCCTCAAGCCATTGTCCAAGAGTTTGCCCACCCCGACACCACGTTGTTCTTCTTCTTGGTGGAGTTGGCATTCTTGCTCATTGTCATCGGCGCCAGCGTGGCGTTGGTTCAGGCCCTTCGCAAGGTGCCCGTGCAGATGGCCAAAATGCAGCAAGGAGGCAGTGCCCTTCCAACTGGAGAGGGTGCCCGCAGCTTCATCCCGCTGAAAGTCAACAGCTCTGGTGTCATGCCAATCATTTTCGCCCAGGCGATCATGTTCGTGCCTCTTTACTTGACCCAGAGTGAGTCCTTCCAGGGCAGCGAGGTGCTGCAGTCATTGAGCGATTTCAACGGCTTGTGGTACAATGTGCTGTTCTTCTTGATGATTGTCGTGTTCACGTACTTCTACACTGCGATCACGGTCAACCCCAACCAAATGGCGGATGACCTGAAGCGTCAGAACAGCTTTGTGCCTGGTGTGAAGCCTGGACGTCCGACAGCGGAGTTCTTGGATGAGGTGTTGTCACGCATCACCTTGCCAGGCGCCATTTTCCTGGGATTGATTGCGGTGTTGCCCGCCATTGTATTCCAGCTTGGTTTGACGAAAGCACAGACCTTTGCCATCTTCTTCGGGGGAACCTCCCTGTTGATCATGGTGGGGGTGATTTTGGATACCCTTCAGCAAATCGAGAGCTACTTGCTCTCTCGTCGCTACGACGGTTTGATGAAGAGTGGAAAAATGCGCGGTCGCCCACAGTCACCTGTGGGAGGCATCGCTGGATGATTTTCGAATGAGTTTGGGTCGACGAGTCCGCATCAAAACGGACGAAGAGGTCGAACTCATTCGGTTGAGTTCTTTGCTTGTTGGGAGAACGTTGGCGCAAGTCGCTGCTCGGGTCGAACCGGGTGTGACTACGCTCGATCTCGATGCGGTTGCGGAAGAGTTCATTCGCGACCACGGTGCAGAGCCTGGCTTCAAAGGGTATGGGGGATTCCCCAACTCGTTGTGCACGTCAGTCAATGAAGCCGTGGTGCATGGCATCCCCAACGACACACCTCTCCAAAACGGAGACATCGTGTCTGTGGATTGTGGGGTGTTGATGAACGGCTTTTACGGAGACAGTGCCTACACTTTCGAGGTGGGGGAAGTGGCTCCAGAAGTCCACAACCTGCTTGAAGCCACCAAGAAATGCTTGGAGCTGGCGATTGAGCAGGCGGTGGTCGGCAAACGCATCGGCGACATTGGTTTTGCTTGTCAACAGCACGCAGAAGGCCTTGGATATGGCGTGGTCCGCGAGCTTGTGGGACATGGCTTGGGCAAGGACCTTCATGAGGCTCCTGAAGTGCCGAACTATGGTCGCCGTGGAAACGGACCCAAACTGATGGACGGAATGGTTTTGGCCATTGAGCCCATGATCAATTTGGGGACACGAGAAGTGGGACAAGCTGAAGACGGCTGGACCATTGTGACACGAGACGGAGCTGTAAGCGCACATTTTGAGCACGACGTTGTTGTGCGTCAAGGGAAGGCAGACGTTCTCTCCAGCTTCAAAGACATTGAAGAGATTTTGAATTCGAAGAATACGAATTGAGTTAATAGCATGGCGAAACAAACGTCGATCACACAAGACGGCACCATCTTGGAAGCGCTCTCGAACGCGCGCTTCCGTGTCGAGCTCGAGAACGGTCATACCATCATGGCCCACATCTCAGGCAAGATGCGTATGTACTACATCAAGATTTTGCCAGGCGATCGCGTGAAATGCGAGATGAGCCCCTACGACCTGTCCAAAGGGCGCATCACATTCCGGTACAAGAAATAAAAAGAGCATCATGAAAACTCGCGCATCCATCAAGAAGCGTACGGCCGATTGCAAAATCGTTCGCCGGAAAGGACGTCTCTACGTCATCAACAAGAAGAACCCCAAAATGAAGCAGCGTCAGGGTTGATCCTGAAGTTGCCTAAATCACGATCACATGGCACGTATTGCTGGTATCGACATCCCCCGCAACAAGCGCGGAGTCATCGCACTGACTTACATCTACGGCATTGGGCGCAGCCGCGCCTCGAAAGTCTTGGCTGATGCAGGTGTGGATGAAAACAAGAAGGTAGAGGCTTGGTCTGACGACGAAGTTGGCGCCATTCGTACCGCCATCGCCACCGGCTTCAAGGTCGAGGGTGAATTGCGCTCCGAGGTTTCTCAGGACATCAAGCGCCTGATGGACATCGGTTGCCAACGTGGCATCCGTCACCGTAACAGCCTGCCGCTCCGCGGTCAGCGCACCAAGAACAACTCGCGTACCCGCAAGGGCAAGCGCAAGACGGTGGCGAACAAGAAGAAATAACCTCCAGACGAACGTCTGAGTTTTTTGGGTCCCGAGGGACCGATTA
>CBFHRO010000065.1:0-11236 GCA_965658245.1 uncultured Flavobacteriales bacterium | reverse complement strand
CCCCAAACGTGTCTACCCCAATGCCTTTCGATCGCCTCGTCTCATCCCGATGCCCGGAAGACAAGAAGGCGACCCGTGGGTGGAGATTCACTCCGTGGATTTGGCCATTCAATCGGGACAATACACGTGGAGAAACTACCGAGATTTTGAGGCCTTTGAGGCCAGAAAAGCGTACCACCAAGGACAGCTCGACGAGGCCGTCATGCTCGATGACAGCAACCTCGATGCGGAGGTCTCAGAGGTATTGGAGGAATTGGAATGGCTCATGCAGGAAGAAGTCAGCCGCGCCCCGTGGGACGAAGCAGACATCGAAGCCCTCGGCTTGCATGGACGCCTGACCCATGTATGCGAGCATCGGGTGGGCTCGCTCATCCGATACGAGGCCACCTCGCTTTGGGCCATCCACAATCCCTACAACATCGTCACAGACACATTGTCCGTGACAAGCTGGTCCACGTGGTCAGGCTACGTTGTTGGAGGGGGATTGAGACGGGATTTGCTCAGCGAGGCCCTTCGTTTTGCGGCCACACAAGCCGTGGGGAGTCAGGAAGAAACATGGCCCTGGCGCGCCAACCGCGAGGTCGATTTTGAATCTTCGTGGAAGGCATCCTGGGACAGTCTGAACATCGAATTAGGCGCCCCGCATGACAAACCCAAGGTGTCCTCCGCCCTGCCGTCTGTGGTGACGGTGCTGGGGGAATCTTCGTTTGGAAGTGGGTGCATTCTCGATGCGTCGGGATGGATTGTGACCAACCACCACGTGGTGGACGACACCACAGAAACCTGGACCATTAAGTTTCATGACGGCACCACGCTGGAGGCCGAGGTTGTGCGTTGGGACCCTGTGCGGGATTTGGCCTTGCTTCACGTGGACACCCTCGGGTTGACACCCCTCCCCTGGAGCACCACGCCGCCGGACATTGGCGACGAAGTGTACGCGATCGGCACGCCTCTGCGCACCACGTTGGACGCCACGGTCACCCGCGGCATTCTCTCAGCCAAACGAGGAGGAAAAACCTACCAAACAGACGTTTCCATCTCCCCTGGCAACAGCGGAGGCCCCTTGCTGAATGACCGCGGCGAATGGATTGGGGTGGTGAATGCCAAAGTTGTGGCTGAGGGAGTTGAAGGCATCGGATTTGCCATCCCTTTGGAAGAACTGGCACCGGGCCTCTGGGTGCAACGCTGACCGACGAAGGCACCTGGTGTACCTTCCGTCGCATGAAGCGAAGTGACTTTTTGAAAATCAGCAGCCTCTTTGGAGGAGGCATGTTGGGCGGTTGGGGCTTGGGGCTCTCCTCGTGCTCCCCCGCACCTTCCGGTGCCAAGAAGGGCATGAACTCGTGGTCTGAGGTGACCGGGGCCATGGCCGCTCACGCTGCCCCAGCCATTCCCAAGGTGAGGGTGGCCATGCTTGGGCTCGGAAACCGGGGGAGTTCCCTCATTGAAATGTTGGAATGGTTGGTCACGCAAGGGCATGCCGAAATCACCGCCCTGTGCGACGTTCAGCCCGCGTATGTCAAGCGCGCCGTGGACAAGGTCGCTTCATTTCAAGCAACCGTTCCCCTGCGCATCGACGACCCCTCTGGAGACGGTTGGCGCCAAGCCTGCAATCCGGAAATCGCGGACCTGGTGGTCATTGCCACGCCTTGGCACCTTCACACCCCGATGGCGTTGTACGCCATGGAACAAGGCCTTCACGCGGCCAGCGAGGTTCCCATTGCCTACACCGAGGAAGATTGTCTCTCGCTGGTGAAGACCTCTGAGCGCACCCAGAAGCACTGCATCATGCTGGAGAATTGCTGCTACAACGAGGAAGAATTGTGGTTGCTCAACATGGTCAAGCAAGGGGTTTTTGGAGACTTGACCCATGCCGAGTGCGCCTACCTGCACGATTTGCGGGCGTTGTTGTTGGATGCCACGTACTACCACAACCGTTGGCGGTTGCGCGAGCATTTGGAACGAGACGGCAACCTCTACACCACCCATGGCCTCGGTCCTGTGTGCATGTACATGGATGTCTTGCGTGGAGACAATTTGAGTCACCTCGTGTCGATGAGCAGCAACGAAGCGGCGTTGTCCAAAGCGCTCCGCGAATCGAACGACGTGGAATTGCAATCCCTTGCATCGCAAGTGAAATGTGGAGATGTCAATACCACCCTCATTCGCACCACAGCCGGCAAAAGCATCATGCTGCAGTTTGACACCCACACGGGACGCCCCTATTCTCGGCTGAACAAGCTGTGTGGCACAGAGGCTGCACACTACGGCTATCCTTCACGACTCTACCTCGACCACGGTCCCACGTGGGATTGGCATCGTTGGGAAGATGACGATTCTGCGGGAGTGGCTCGTGAAGCAGGGGTTCATCCCCTTTGGGCATCTCTGCAATATGGCATTGCCGATCATGAACAGGGACATGGCGGGATGGACTTCGTGATGATGTACCGCCTCATCCGGTGTTTGAATGAAGGCGTGCCTCTTGATTTGAGCGTGTACGATGGGGCGCTGTGGAGTCTCGTAGGGGTGCTCAGCGAGCGGTCTGTGGCTGAGGGCAACCAACGCGTGGACATTCCGGATGTGAGTGGTGGCACTTGGAAGACGAAGCGTGAGCATCCCGTATTCAGGGAGGTCTAACGCCCTCAGGGATGGAGTCAGAACGTCTGTCGTGTTGAAATGACCTCTATCTTGCGGGGCATGAAAAACGTAGCCTTTCTGGTGGTTCTTGGATGGTGCAGCGTGTTGTCGTGGGCACAAGTGGACGATGAGTTTTGGTTTGTGGCCCCGGAGGTGACTTCTTCTCACGGAGACAGCCCCGTCCTGTTGCGCTTTGCCACGTTTGACGCCCCCGCCGACGTGGTGGTGGACATGCCAGCCAATGCGGACTATGCGACATACAACCTGACCATCCCTGCCAACAGCGCGTTGAGCATCGACCTCACTGACTCGTTGTCCTGGTACGAAAATCAGCCGTTCGATGAAGTGCTTGACAAGGGCATTCACATCACCAGCTCGGCCAACATTTCGGCGTACTACGAGGTGAACCGGGGCAACAATCCTGACATTTTTGCTTTGAAGGGAAAGAATGCCCTTGGCACCTCCTTCCACTTGCCCTTTCAAAACTTCACTTCCAACGGTTTCAACACGACGAGTGGGTTTGATGTGGTCGCGACCGAAGACAACACCGTCGTGACCATCACTCCGTCTCAGGACCTTATTGGACATCCTGCAGGCGTGTCTTTTGAGGTGACTTTGCCGTTTGCCGGGTCCACTTTTGCAGCCCGTGCTGCAGGGTCTGAGGCCTTCCAACACGCAACCGGAACCACCATTGTATCGAATCGCCCGGTGGCCATCACGCTAAGTGACGATTCTGCAAGTGGATCGATGTTTGGAGGCACCTGCCTTGATTTGATGGGAGATCAACTTGTCGCTGACCACGTTTTGGGAACGGAATACGTGGCCATCCATGGGTATTTGGGAGGACACGATCGCCTTCAAATTGTCGCCATCCAAAACAACACCACGGTGACTGTAGATGGCGGTATGGTTGCCGTGTTGCAGGAAGGAGAATCACATTCTCACACATTGAACACGCCCTCCGCCTACATCGAGGCCTCTGCCCCAGTCGCGATTTGGCAATCCACAGGTTTTGGATGTGAATTGGGAGGTGGTCAATTGCCCAGCGTCAAGTGCACCGGGTCCAATTCAACCGTCTTCGTGCGCTCGACTTCAGAGACCATGCGATTGAACGTCTTGGTCCCCGCGGGCGGGCAAGGGGATTTCTTGTTCAACGGCAACGCGGGAGTGCTGACCGAAGGCATGTTCGCCCCAGTACCAGGAAACACCAACTGGTTCTTCGCGCAGGTCACCACACTGGAAGGTCTAATTCCTGTCGGCCAAGCCACTCGCGTCGAAAACACATCCACGGTGTTTCACCTCGGCATCATCAACGGCGGCGCTTCTTCCGGAACGCGTTTTGGGTACTTCTCGGATTACGGCGCATTGCAATACCAAGCGGTCAATCAAACCCTCAACCCGTGCATTGGAGATGTGGTCACCCTGGAAGTCGACCCTGTCGAAAATGGATTGTACGAGTGGACCGGACCCAACAATTTCACAGCGACAGGCATTGAAGTGGACCTGGGTGCTGTGAACCTCTTGGACAGTGGCACCTACGTGGTGCAAGGATTCACGGGTGAATGTGAAATTGAGAACGACACCCTTGAAGTGACGCTACACTCCCCTCTTGCTGCGCCTGTTCTTTCGGGCGACTTGGAGGCCTGTGAAGGTCTGACCGTCACAGTGGGCGCGAATGTGGACAATGTGGTTTGGACCGGGCCCAACGGTTATGAGTCACAGGGCCAATACGTGGTGCTCCCCAACGCCTCGACTGACAATGCAGGCGTTTATGTCGCCACCTTGGTTGACCCCTATTGTCCCTCTCCTTCTGCCGATTCCTTGACGTTGACCATCGTTACTTCCGATGATCTGGCAGTGGTGTGGGACGATGAAAAAGAATTCTGTCCTGGACAAGAGCTGTGGATCAATCTGCCGGGAACGTTGGCGGCAGACAACCCCGAGGTCGAATGGTATTGGCAACCTCTTGGCAGTGCAGATGCGGAGCTGATTTCCTCGGAGCTAAGCCTGTTTGTGTCGGACATCGGCACGTATTACGCACAGTCGACGACAGGCGGAGCGTGTGCCGTGACCGGAGATGGCGTGGTGGAAGTCACCCTTGCCGACTGTGACTTGGTGGTGCCCAACGTCATCACACCCGGCAACGACAACCTCAACAACCGCTTTGTGGTGACCAACTTGTCTCAATTCGAATACTCCACGGTGCGGATTTACAACCGTTGGGGAGTCGAGGTTTTCAGCCACGACGACTTTGGCAGCACCAATGGATGGCTTCCAGGAGACGAGGTGTCAGCGGGGATGTACTACTATGTGCTTCACATTGCTCGGGGTGACGAGCTCATTTCAGTGACCACGGAGGAAGGGACAACGTCCTACACCGAGCCTGGCACCATTGATCTGCACGGTGCCATCACCGTCATCAAGTAAGGCCTTCGCGCTGCGCCTGACTGGCTGACTGACTGACTGACTGACAAAAGTCGGGCTCACTCCTCCTCGTCGGTTTCGACTGAATCCGCCGAAATGTCGAGCAGCGACTCACTCTCACGGGTGTCCAGTGTGCCCACATCTTTCAGGCGGCGCTGCATGACGTTGGTGCGGGTGCTGCGCAAGTCTTCGAGCGACTTCTTCGCCGTGGACAGCTGCTTGTCAACCTTCTCGAGTTGGTTGGAGAATTTGCCAAACTCCGTCTTCACCGCCTCCAAAATCTTCCACACTTCACTGCTGCGCTTGGTCACCGCCAAGGTGCGGAAGCCCATCTGCAAACTGTTGAGCAGAGCCGACATGGTGGTGGGCCCCGTCACGGTGATGCGGTATTTGCGCTGCAGCGTTTCGAACACGCCAGGGTGGCGCAAAACCTCAGCGTACAAGCTTTCAATCGGCAGGAACATCACCCCAAAGTCCGTGGTGTATGGCGCTTCCACGTATTTCTCAGAAATGTCTTTCGCGAATTTTTCGAGGGTGGCGGTCAACGCTTTTTCCGCTGACGCAATGGCGTCCAAATCACCGGCCTCCCGCGCATTGAGAAGCTCTTCGTAGCCATTGAGCGGGAACTTGGAATCGATGGGCAACCACACGACGTCGTCGTCTGAATTGCCTGGCATGCGGATGGCAAATTCCACGCGCTCACTCGACCCGGGACGCGTGGCCACGTTCTCTTCGTATTGCTCGCGTGGCAGCAATTGCTCGATGATGTTGGCCAGTTGGTATTCCCCAAGGATGCCCTTGGTTTTGACGTTGGTGAGCACCTTCTTCAAATCCCCCACCCCGCTGGCAATGCTCTGCATTTCCCCGAGACCTTTGTGTACCTGCTCCAACCGCTCGCTCACTTGCTTGAAACTCTCGCCAAGTCGCTTTTCCAGCGTGTCCTGGAGTTTTTCGTCCACGGTCTTGCGCATCTCTTCCAATCGCTTGCCGTTGTCCTCACGGATCTCCTTCAGCTGCTTTTCAATCGTTTCGCGCACGTCCTTGACCGCCTCCAGCGACGTCTTGCCTTGGTTGTGGAGTTGCTTGAGCAAATCGTCAAATTGCTGTCGTAACGCTTCCTGCTGAGCCTTGGCATCTTCGTCGAGGTGCTTTTCAAACGAGGCCAAATTGTTGCGCAACTCCTCTCGCTGGGCTTGGGCAAGATCGGCCGTTTCCTTTCGGTTTCGGGCAAACTCGTCGCGCATCACGCCCTCTCCGGCCCCCACCTTCTCTTTGAGCGATTGAAGCTCCGCTGCGGTCACGGCATCTCCTGATCCACCAAGTTTGTTCCGCATGCTCCAAACGAGAATGCAAGCAGCGATGGACGCAAGGGCGGAGAGGATGGAGAGGGTTGTGAGCATGAAGCAGAGGAGGTGGAATCAAACGACAAGAGTCAAACGACAGCCATCAAATCTACAATCCAGAACGGCGTCAACCTCGGCGCCATTGTGCATCATGCACCTCGACGAAATAAAAAAGCCAAGCCGCGTTGGCTTGGCTTTTTCAATGGGCAGAAGTCAACCTTACTTCCCGAGGACCTCGGCCATCTTGGAGCCGATGTCGGCGGGGCTGTCCACCACGTGGATGCCGCACTCGCGCATCACGCGCTTCTTCGCTTCAGCCGACTCGTCTTCGCCGGACACGATGGCGCCGGCGTGGCCCATGGTGCGGCCCTTCGGAGCCGTGACGCCTGCGATGAAACCGACGACAGGCTTGGTGCCGTTCGCTTGAATCCAGCGAGCCGCTTGGACTTCGAGGTCACCGCCGATCTCGCCGATCATCACGATGCCTTTCGTTTCATCGTCCGCCATGAGAAGCTTGACCGCCTCGAGGGTCGTGGTGCCGATGATGGGGTCGCCGCCGATTCCGATGGCCGTGGTTTGGCCGAGGCCCGCCTTCGTGCACTGGTCGACCGCCTCATACGTGAGGGTGCCCGACTTGGAGACGATGCCCACGACGCCTGGTTCAAAGATGAAGCCTGGCATGATGCCCACCTTGGCTTGGCCCGCGGTGATGATGCCGGGGCAGTTGGGGCCGATGAGGGTGCAGTCGCGGTTGTCGATGTACGCCTTGACCTTGACCATGTCCGCCACGGGAATTCCTTCTGTGATGGCCACGATGACTTTGATGCCTGCATCCGCAGCTTCCATCAAGGCGTCGGCTGCAAACGCGGGCGGCACAAACACAATGCTCACATCCGCACCGGTCTCTGCCACCGCATCTGCGACCGTGTTGAACACGGGGCGGTCGAGGTGGGTTTGGCCTCCTTTCCCTGGCGTTACGCCGCCAACAACGTTGGTGCCGTATTCAATCATTTGGCCTGCGTGGAAGGTGCCTTCGCCTCCTGTGAAGCCTTGCACAATGATCTTGGAGTCGCGGTTGACGAGAACGCTCATGTCCTGTGGGTGTTGGTTTGCGGCGAATGTGTCGCCTTCGTTTGTGAATGCGCGGCAAATTTAGGCCAAATTCGCGCCATGAACTCCCCCCTTCGCGACGCAGTTGACGGTGCCACGATTTGCGCCATCTCCACCGCCCCCGGTGCGGGAGGAATCGCAGTGGTGCGCATCTCTGGTTCCGACGCCCTCGCCCTCGGCTCCGAGGTCTTCTCCAAGCCCCTCGACACCATCGCCGACCGCTCGGTCGCCTTCGGCCGCTTTCGCGACGCCGAAGACACCGTCCTCGACGAAGGGCTCGCCCTCATCTTGCGTGGCCCCGGCTCCTACACCGGCGAAGACACGGTGGAGTTCAACATCCACGGCTCCCAGTTCATCCAGCGCGAGGTCATGCGGGCGCTCATCGAAGCAGGCTGCCGTCAAGCTGGCCCAGGCGAATTCACCCAACGCGCCTTCCTCAACGGCCGCCTCGACCTGACCCAGGCAGAAGCCGTCGCCGACCTCATCGCCGCGGAACACGCGGGCGCACACCGCCTCGCCCTCGACCAACTTCGAGGCGGCTTCGCCCGCGAGATCAACGCCCTGCGCGAAGCCCTGATCGGCTTTGCAGGCCTCCTCGAACTCGAGCTCGATTTTGCCGAAGAGGACGTCGAGTTCGCGGACCGCGAACGCTTCGACGCCCTGCTCGCCGACCTCCTCTCCCGGGTAGGCCGCCTTGCGGACAGTTTCGCCACGGGCAACGCCATGAAAGAAGGCATTCCCGTCGCCATTGTCGGCGCCCCCAACCGCGGCAAGTCCACCCTGCTCAACGCCCTCCTCGGCGACGACCGGGCCATTGTCTCGGACATTCCTGGCACGACCCGCGACACGGTGGAAGACGCCTGCACCCTCGACGGCCTACGTTTCCGGTTCATCGACACCGCGGGCCTGCGCGACACCGACGACGTCGTCGAAGCCGAAGGCATTCGTCGCGCCTTGGCCAAGGCCTCCAGCGCCTCGACGGTCCTGCTCCTCCTCGATGCCAGCACGGACGCCCACGAAGACGTCCAAGCCCGAATCGACGACCTCGAGCTCACCCCCGACGCTCACGTCATAGTCGTTTGGAACAAGTGCGACCTCGCCCATCCGCCCACAGGCGTTGCCGACATCCCCTCTCTGTCTCTGAGCGCCTCAACCGGCGCGGGATTGGACGAATTGCGCCAAGTCCTGCTGGACCAACACCGCGCCGATGACCAAGGGCACCAACTCGTGGTCACCAACTTGCGCCACTTCGAAGCGCTCACCTCAGCCAAGACTGCGCTCCAAGCGGTCCGCAACGGCCTGGGGAACGGCATCCCTGGAGACCTCGTGGCCGTGGACGCCCGCCAAGCGCTGCATCACCTCGGCGAGATCACCGGAGCCGTCCATGCCGACGACATCCTCGGCCACATCTTCTCTCACTTCTGCATCGGGAAATAAAAAGCCCGGACCTCTCGGCCCGGGCTCCTTTCAAGGTCTTGTCGACCCTGATTGTCACGTCATCGTTGGATGGCCAAGCGCTTCACGCTCACGCCACGCTCGTCGCTGAGCATCACGTTGTACGTGCCGCTGCTCAAAACTGACAGGTCAAGCATCTTGTTGCCCTGAAGCGCCACGTTCTGCTCTGCCCACACCACGCGGCCTGCGCCGTCCAAGATTTGAACCGTCACCCCCGTATGGAATCCAGCGACCGTCAAGGTCACTTCACCCGTGGTGGGGTTCGGGAACATGCCAAACGCCAAGCGCGCCTCTTCCACACCGTCTTCGACTTCACCCACGCACTCGCAGTTCTCGTCGATGGTGTCGTTCGTGGTGTTCTCGTCGCCATCGTCGCACGCGTCGCCAATCAAGATGCAAGAACCGTCGTCGTCGGTCGCCAACTCGTCGTAGTTGCAGGCATCGAGGTTGGTGCAACCCGCCACTTCGAGCTCGTCACACACGCCGTCGCCGTCCGCATCGTTCAAGCAGTCGCCGTTGCAGTCGTAGTACTCCTCGGCGTATTCGCAGGAGCCGTCGTCGTCGGTTGCCAACTCATCATAGTTGCACGCCGTCTCGTCGGTGCAACCCGCCACTTCAAGCTCGTCGCACACGCCGTCGCCGTCCGCGTCGTTCAAACAGTCGCCATCGCAATCGTAGTACTCCTCAGCGTATTCGCAAGAACCGTCGTCGTCGGTTGCCAACTCCTCATAGTTGCACGCCATCTCGTCGGTGCAACCCGCCACTTCAAGCTCGTCACACACGCCGTCGCCGTCCGCATCGTTCAAGCAGTCGCCGTTGCAGTCGTAGTACTCCGAGGCATACTCACATGAACCGTCGTCTTCCGTGGCCATTTCGCTGAAGTTGCATGCCTCCATGTCGGTGCATCCCAACACTTCCAACTCGTCACACACGCCGTCTTCGTCCATGTCGTTCAGACAATTGCCTTCACAGTCGTAGTACTCTGAAGCGTACTCACATGAACCGTCGTCTTCCGTGGCCATTTCGCTGAAGTTGCATGCCTCCATGTCGGTGCATCCCAACACTTCCAACTCGTCACACACGCCGTCTTCGTCCATGTCGGTCAAACAGTTGCCTTCACAGTCGTAGTACTCGTCTGCATAGTCACAGGAGCCGTCGTTCTCTGTGGCCTCTGGATTGAAGTTGCACGCGGTTTCGTCGTCGCAGCCTTCCACCTCAAGCTCTTCGCACACACCGTCACCATCCATGTCGTTCAAGCAATCGCCGTTGCAGTTGTAGAACTCCACCGCGTACTCGCAGGACCCGTCGTTGTCCGTGGCGTCCATGCTAAAGTTGCACGCATCCGGGTCGGTGCAACCTGGGATTTCAAGCTCATCGCAGATGCCATCGCTGTCCGCGTCCATCAAGCAGTTGCCCTCACAATCGTAGTATTCAGCGGCATACTCACAGGAGTCATCCTCGTCCGTGGCTTCCGCGTCGTAGTTGCAGGCCAACTCGTCCTGACATCCCGGAACTTCGAGTGCGTCGCAAATGCCGTCCAAATCCACGTCAGACTCACACACGCCATCACAGTTGTAGCCCAATTCAGGGTACACACAGTTGCCTGCGTCGTCCGTCGCTTCTTCACTGTAGTTGCAGGCCTCTTCGTCCGTGCAACCGGGCAATTCAAATTCGTTGCATACGCCGTCCATGTCGTCGTCATTCACGCACTCTCCTTCACAGTCGTAAGGGAATTGGGCATACTCGCAAGAACCATCGTCAAACTCCGCCGTCTCGTCGTAATTGCATGCAGAGCTGTCGGTGCAACCAAACGCCAGGCAAGACAAAAAGTCGCAGCTCTCGTCTTCGAACGTGGCTTCAGGATTGTAGTTGCAGGCAAACGACACCGTACAACCATAAATGTCTTCTGTGTCACAAATGCCATTGCCATTCTCATCTGATTCGCATGTTCCTCCACAATCACCAAGGGCATCGTCGAACAGACAAGACCCGTCGTCACAACCTGCACCCATGTCATAGTTGCAGGCCATCTCATCAGTACAACCGGCCGTCGAAGTGCCTCCACAGTTGCCGCATTCATCCGTGTACAAACACGACCCATCGTCGCAACCTGCACCAGCGTCATAGTTGCATGCATTGCTGTCTGTGCACCCCGAGTACCCGTCGCCCCCACAATTGCCACATTCATCAATGTACTGGCACGACTCATTGTCGCACGTGGCCAAAGGATCGAAGTTGCATGCCCCGAAGTCGGTGCAGCCAGCAAC
>CBFHRO010000064.1:0-11370 GCA_965658245.1 uncultured Flavobacteriales bacterium | reverse complement strand
TGAAGATGCCATTCACCTCGCTGCTGTACCCCGTGTTTCCAGACAGCCCTTCCAGTCCTCCCCCCATGCCCACTTCGGTGACGTCAATTTGGGCTGGAATCTCGCCCTGTTCGTCAACGTAGGCGTGGTGCAAGGCAATGAAGCCTCCTGCACTCAACCCTCCGAGGTAAATGCGGTTGGTGTCAATGGCCCACGGGTTCCCGTATTCTGCGGAGGAACGGAAATAGCGAACCGCTGCACGGCTGTCATGCACCCCACGCCAGACCGCTTTCACAAATTCACTCGGCAAATCACCGAGGATGTTGACACCCAATCGGTAACTCATGGAGGCCACGACGTACCCCATTTGGGCCAAGTCTTCACACAATGGCACCACGTCCAGTCCGTCGTTGCTCCCGGCAAGAAAAAATCCGCCATGGGCAATGACAACCAATGGGCGCGCGTCCAACACATCGCCGGCAGGCGTGTATACATCCACCACAAGCTCTTCCGGCAAGAAATTGACGTTGAAGTTTTCTCCGTAGGGCACGTCGTAATCCACTTCCACTCCGTCAAAAGCACCTGTGTAGCGGTAGCGGTAGCCATCGCAGTCCCCTTGAGACATCAGAGGCTGAACAACGCAGTAGGCACAAAAAAGGACAAGGGCTCGGAGCCCAAGGGTGGTTGCAGTTTGGGGCATGTTCTCAGTGTAAATTCAACAGATGGTCCTAAGGTAAAGCCAACCTTCCCAACCTCCTTCTTAACTCATAACTTGTCTACTTTTGCGGCATGTCACAACACCGCATTCTCGTTCCCGTCGACTTCACGCCAGTGTCCACAAATGCCGTCAAACACGCGATGGCTGTCGGAAGGGCGTTGAAGAGTGAACTCCACCTCGTTCACATTGTGGGAAAGAAAAAGGAATTTGGGGAAGCGCGAGCGCGCCTTCAAGCTTTTGCCAAAGCCGAAGTGGCTGCATTCGAGGGCGACGTGAAGACCACCGTGCGCATTGGCAACCTCTTCGACGACATCGATGACGTTTCGGTGGAAATGGACGCCAACCTTGTCATCATGGGAACCCATGGCTTGAAGGGAATGCAATTTATCACGGGCGGACGGGCCCTGAAAATCGTTCGCGAGTGCTCTGTACCCGTGATCATCACACAGTCTCGCCCCATCCGTGACACGGGGTACGACGACATCGTGGTCCCCCTCGACCTGCACCAAGACACCAAGCAAAAGCTGGCCATTGTGGCAGAAATGGCGACCTACTTCAAAGGCCGGGTTCACATCATTTCGCCTGCAGAGTCTGATGAGTTTTTGGGCAACCAATTGAGACGCAATGTCGAATTCGCCTCGGATTACTTCGAAGAGCGAGGCATCGAGTACACCACCAAAATCAGTGAGCACGATTCAGGGGCCTTCGTCAAGGATGTCATTCGTTATGCCGCCTCCATTGAAGCAGATTTGATCAGCATCATGAACTTCCACGAGAAGAGCTTGATGGGCATCTTGGGTACTTCTTACGAACAGCAAATCATCACGAATGAAGCGGAAATTCCCGTGCTCGTGCTGAACCCCTTTGAAACGCGCGTCATCCGTCAAACGCCGTTCTCCTTCTAAATCCAACAGGTGAATCACCTGTCGCTGGCCCTTATCGTGTGCGCAGGGCTGGCGTCCTGCCAGGCAAGTGCGCCTTCATCGGTGAACCTGACTGGGACCCAATGGCGTTGGACATCTCCTGATTCACTGGCGCTCGGTGCTTTCGAAGCCTCTTTGCCCGGCCATGTGCTGGAGGCCCTCGTCCAAGCCGACCTCGCCCCTGATCCCTTCACGGGAACCCACGAGCGAGAGGTCCAATGGGTGGAAAACGTGGCTTGGCATGCGCGCACGCATGTTCCAAGTGCGTCGGTCAATCTGACCTGCGACAGCGCTGTGTTGTGCTTTGAAGGAGTGGACACTTATGCTGCTGTGTATGTCAATGACGCGCACGTGCTGTCCGTCGACAATGCCCATCGGTCGTGGACGACTGCCCCCTTCCCTGTGACTGAGGAAGGTTTGACCATCGAGCTGCGTTTTGATCCCGTGGCGGCGCGCGGACAAGTGGCGTTGGATGCCCATGGCGTTGTGGTTCCTGCAAGCAACGAGGCCAAACCCATCGGAACCCAAACCAGCCCCATGACCCGCAAGCCAGGGTATCAATTTGGTTGGGATTGGGGACCTCGACTTGCCGGTCCGGGCATCTCCGGGCAAGTGCATCTGCGCCCCTGGAATGCCCAAGCGACTGTGGCTCCATCGCCCCCCATTTGCAGCGTCCGCCATGTGGATTCTTCCTTGGCCCGCGTGGCCGTGCGCCGCCACAAAGGCTGGACTCTTGCCATCACCCATGAAGGTCAAGAAGTCCCGTACACGTGGGCCGGAAACGAGGTGAGACTGGAACAACCCGCCATGTGGTGGCCTGCAAACATGGGGGAACAACCCCTGTATGAATGGACGTGGACGCACCTTCCCTCAAACACCGTGCACCGCCATGTCCTGGGAATGCGAACACTCGAATGGGCAGAGCACTTGGACAGTTGGGGGACATCCTTTCAATTGAAGGTCAATGGCATTCCGGTTCAAGCCCGTGGTGCCAATGTGGTCCCTCCAAACTTTCACCAAACCCAAGATGCTGAGCGCTGGAAAAGGCTGGCACATCAAGCGCGGGACGCCCACATGAACATGGTCCGGGTTTGGGGGGGTGGCGTGTACCCCCCGGATGCGTTCTTCGAAGCCTGCGACGAATTGGGGTTGCTTGTATGGCAGGACTTCATGTTTGCCTGCGCCATGGTCCCCGACGATGACGAGTTCAAAGAGAACGTCAGGCTGGAGGCCCAAGAACAAGTTCGGCGACTGACCCATCACCCCTCTCTCGCGCTATGGTGCGGCAACAACGAAGTGGAGCGGGCTTGGGAATCTTGGGGTTGGCAAGACATGTACAATGTTCATGGCCCTGACAGCGTGCGTATTGCAGATGCGTATCACATGATGTTTTACGAGGTCTTGCCGCAAGTCGTGGCCAATGAATCGGATGCGTTTTACCTCCCTACTTCTCCGACCCTGGACGGACGCAGTGGAGACGAGCATGCTTGGGAGGTGTGGTTTGGGCTGGAAGATTTCAGCTACTACAGCCGCCACAACGGCCGCTTTGCCAGCGAATACGGGCTGCAAAGCCTGCCGTCCAAGCACACCCTCAAACAGGCGGGCATCGACGCGTTCACAGATGAAGCCCTTCAATTCCGGCAACGCAGCCGCATGGACTGGTTGGAGCCTGGCTTTGACGGGTGGGACATGATGCATCACTTCATGTCCAAGACCACGGGTCCCCCTGCCCCTGGCGATCTCGACGACTGGATTTTCAAGAGCCAATGGACACAAGCCGAAGGCCTTCGCCAAGCCTTGGAGCGTCACCGAACAAGTGATGGCCGTTACGCAGGCTCCCTGTATTGGTCGCTGAATGATGTTTGGCCCGCGGTGTCGTGGTCTACGGTCGATCACGCTGGTCGATGGAAGCTGGCCCACTACGCTGCGCAGCGGGCGAATGCCCCTCGCACCGCGCTTTGGGTTCGGCATCGGACAGACTCTCTCTGCTTTCAGCTCTTCAACGACTTGCCTGAGCCAACCTCAGGCACCCTTCGCGTGGCCACCAAGGATTTGGAGGGACGCATTTTGCACGAGACCTCGTTGCCCCTCCACCTTTCGGCGAGGCGTTCCAATGCGGTCAGCCTCGGCGAGATGGATCTGTGGCGCGGGCAACCCAAGGACACTTACCTGAGTTGGCAATGGATCGATTCTTCAGAGGTGTGGTCATCCGCTTCCTCTTCACTTTGGTGCGCACCTGTCGATGCCCGTCTTCATGAGCCCTACGTGAAATGCACACCTACCCATGACGGGTTTGAACTCTCGGCCAACACGTACGTGCCGCTTGTTCAATTGACAGCCAATGTGCCCGGGCACTGGTCAGACAATGGGATGGCCCTGGAACCCGGCCAAGTTGCTGTGGTACAATTCACCCCCGAGCGTCCCATCGCACCCACCGACGTCGAAGTGTTCGTTCGTTGCAAGACTCGCACCCCTCAGTGAAGGGCCACAATCTCGAGCGTGCTTGGTCCAAGACGGACCTCTTGTCCCACTTGGGCGCCATGCCATGCCTTCGCAATTGGGGCCTCAGCGCTTACGCCAAACACGAGATCTCCATCGAGCGACACCTTTCCCAATGGCAGCCCCACCAGCACCCAGGGTCCCGTGGTTTGCACCAAGACCCCTGCAACCACTCGAACTGGGGTGGTCGACGCCTGCCGGAATCGGGTCAATTCATGAAGGGCCGATTGACTTCGTTTCAAAGTGTCGTTGACTTGCCGCATTTCTTGGTGAATCATGGCCCGCCCCGTCTCATGCTTGTCGCCGGCCGTGCTTTTGGCCTCTGACGTCAAAGCATCTTTGAGAGACGAAAGGTGGCTCTCCCCCTCTTTGACAACTTCTTGAAGATGTGCCTCCAGCGCGGCGTAAATGTCCTGCCTCGTCATGGCTGAAATGTACATTTTTAAGGACTTCTTCAGGTGAATTGTGAAAAACCCGCCCCTTCCTCGAACAGGGACAAGTGTATCTACAGGGACAAGTGTATCTTCGGTACCACATTCAATGTTCTGACATGACTTCGTTTTCTGATTTGACCGGTGCGGTGACCAAAGACCTTCAAACCACCTTGACAGCCCAAGAGGCCTTCAACTGGCTTGTGGAAGGGCACGATCGTTTCAAATCTGAATCTCCACGCTCACGCAGCCGTGCTGAGATGTTGGACGGGGCAGCTGGAGGTCAGTCCCCCTACGCCGCCGTGTTGGGCTGCATTGACAGCCGCGCGCCGATTGAGCAGATTTTTGATGCCCAAATCGGGGACCTTTTCGTCGCTCGCGTTGCCGGCAACGTGGTCAACCCAGACGTATTGGGTTCCTTGGAATACGCCTGCAAATACGCCGGCACCAAAGTCATTCTGATCTTGGGCCACACCTCTTGCGGCGCTGTGGGCGCAGCATGGGGCGGTGTCGAGGATGGCAACATCACCGGTCTTCTTTCCAAAATCAAGCCCGCGGTCGACACCGTGCAAGCCAAGGTGGGTTCTGAAGCCACACCCGACAACTTGAACGCCTGTGTGGCCGAGAACGTCCACCTGGCGTGCGAAGCCCTTCGTTCCCAAAGCGACATCCTTGCTGGACTCGAGAAAGACGGCGCCATCGTGATCGCCGGTGGCGTGTACAACGTGGCCAAAGGCGAAGTGGCGTTTTTGACCAAGCCCTGATTCGCCCTGATGTCGACCCACTTCTTTCGAATCGTCGGAGCCTCGCTGGCGCTTTTCCTTTGGATGAGCACGCTTCTGGCGCCCTGGCTGGTGGAAAGTGGCGAAGACATGCTGTGCCTGACGGAGATGGAGCACAGTGAACAAGAAACCGAGGGAGAGGAACTTTCCTTGGAATGGGACGAAACCACCTTCGAACAATCCGCCTCGGCGTTCTTCTCCGCGGAAGATTGGCACATGGCGCATCTTTTGAATGTGCGTCTTCATGAGCGTCTTGACGCTTCGCGGTTGCTGGACCCTCCAGACCAACACACCCTCTAAAAGGCCAATCGGCGCTCCACTGAGTGCCTGGCCCCTGTGTGTTTGTCTGACGTTCTCAACCCCATTCTCATGTTTCAGCATCTCGGGCGTGATTTGCCCTCTTCCATTGTTGTTTTTCTCGTTGCCCTTCCCCTGTGCCTCGGCATAGCCCTCGCATCAGGTGCGGCGCCCATTGCCGGCTTGATTGCCGGCATCATCGGCGGCATCATTGTCGCCCCCATCTCAGGCAGCCATGTAGGCGTGTCTGGTCCTGCGGCTGGTTTGGCTGTGATTGTCTACGACGGCATCCAAGAAGTGGGCTTTGAAGCCTTCTTGTTGGCGATTGTCATTGGGGGCTTGGCCCAACTCGTACTCGGCATTGCCCGCGCAGGAATCATTGGCAAGTACTTCCCTGCAAGCGTCATCCAAGGCATGCTCGCCGCCATTGGCATCATCATTTTCATCAAGCAAATCCCCCATGGCCTGGGTTACGCCGGGGCTGAAGGCACCACCAAAGCCGACAAGGTATTTGACGTTCTGCTCTTGTTGGGAGACAACTTGGCGTTTGCCGCTCCGACGGCGATGACTGTCACTGCGGTTTGCCTGGGCATTTTGTTGCTGTGGGAAACGTCCTTCATGAAGGCCCAAAACTTCACCAAAGTCCTCTCTGGATCTCTCGTGGCCGTGGTGGCAGGTGTGGTGGTCAACCTTTTGACAAAAACGGGTGCTGGAGCGCTGACGGCCAAGCAACTGGTGGACGTTCCGACAGGGCACGCCGCCAACGGCATTGACCCCACGGCTTGGGGGTCCCTCCTCACTTTCCCTGACTTTTCAGCCATTGGCGACAGTGCCATTTGGATTTTGGGGGCAACCATTGCTGTTGTGGCAAGCTTGGAAACGTTGTTGTGCGTGGAAGCCACAGACAAATTGGACCCCGCAAAGCGCGTGACACCCACCAACCGTGAACTGCTGGCCCAAGGGGTCGGAAACACCGTCAGCGGATTGATCGGCGGACTGCCCATCACCCAGGTGATTGTGCGCTCCTCTGCCAACATCCAAACCGGAAACGCCACCAAAATGAGCGCCATCCTGCACGGCGCATGGCTCATGGTATTCTTCCTGCTCGCGCCCACGCTCTTGACTTATATCCCTCTTGGCAGCCTCGCTGCCGTGCTCTTTGTGGTCGGATACAAGCTCGCCAAGCCCGCCAACTTTAAAAAGATGTTTGACAGCGGCATGGCGGTGTTCATTCCTTTTGTGGTGACAATTTTGGCCATCGTCTTCATTGACCTCCTCAAAGGCCTTGGCATCGGTCTCGTGGTGGCGCTGATCGCCCGTCGCGTGCTGCCTGCCAAAGGCGAAGCCTAAAACGTCACGCCTTCCTGCTCGCGGGAGGCCTCACGATTTGGCTCCTTGGGTGAGTTCGCGCAGTTTGCGCATCTCCAAATCGTCCAAGGGACGGTAGGTGCCCACGGGCAATTCTCCGAGTTCGACGTTCATGATGCGCACGCGCTTCAGGCGTCGGACTCGGTAGCCCAACTCCTCACACATCCTGCGGATTTGACGGTTCAATCCCTGCTTCAAAATGATCTTGAAGGATTGTGGCCCTGTGGCTTCCACCTCGCAGGGCATGGTCACGGTGTCCAAAATGGCCACCCCTGAGGACATCTTCTGCACAAACTCTGGCGTGATGGGACCGTTGACCGTCACGTGGTATTCCTTCTCGTGGCCATAACGGGCGCGGAGAATGTCGTTGACGATGTCCCCGTCGTTGGTCAGGAAAATCAAGCCTTCACTCATTTTGTCCAAGCGCCCGATCGGATAAATCCGGGTCGGGAAGTTGATCGCATCAATGATGTTGTCCTTTTCCCGTCGGGTATCGGTGGTGCATACAATCCCCACAGGCTTGTTGTAGGCAATGACAATGCGCTCTTGGTCGCTGGTGGCCACTTCCACCCCATCCACGGCCACGCAGTCGCCCGGTTGAACCCGGGTTCCCAATTCTGGAACCACGCCGTTGATGGTGATTCGTCCCTGCTCCAACAGGGCATCCGCCGCCCGTCGAGAGCAATGGCCAACCTCACTGAGGTACTTGTTGATTCGGATTCCTTGGGGTGCTGCTTCGCTCATGGATGCCAAAGGTCGTGAATGCCACTTGTTGCTGCAATTGAACACGTACCTTCACCCTGTGAATCTTTCAGGCGCCCAATCCTCCCCGTTTCACCTTGATCCCATCTCGCCTTTTGCGGGCGTGAAAGGCATGGCGCAATTGAAAAAAGAAGCCCGCGCATTCTTAGACGCCATGGCCGCAGACTCGGTGGCCAGCGCTTGGGTCACAGATTTGACCTTGCGCTGGAATCAAATTGAAGCTGAGATTGACTCAAAAGGAACTTATCGTCACACAAAGAGGGAGTTACAGTATGGAGCAAAGCTTGCATGGCGCAACTCAAATCGATGCATTGGACGGCACTTTTGGCGGACGCTCCAAGTCCATGACGCACGGAATTGTGAGACGGCTGAAGAGGCCTACGCCCATTTGGAGCGCCATGTCAACGCCGCCTTCAACGGGGGAAAGATCACCAATGTCATCACCATCTTTCCTCAAGCGCAGAGCAGCGAGGATGTGCCTTGGCGCATGGCCAACCACCAACTGGTTCGGTATGCCGGATTCACCCAGCCCGACGGTACAGTTTTGGGCGACCCCGACAGCGTGGACTTCACCAGCTATTGCATCAAGCAAGGCTGGGACGCCCCAAGGACGCCATGGACGCCCCTTCCCTGGGTCATGGTCCAACACGGCAAGGCCCTGCCCCCCAAGGATGCCTTCAAAACCGGTGCGCTCCTGCCCCACGAAGTCATCATCTCTCACCCTGATTTTCCAGCCACGCAAGATTTGGGTTTGAGGTGGTACGCCGTTCCTATTTTGGCCGACATGGCCTTGAAAATTGGAGGGGTGGTCTATCCTTTTGCCCCCTTCAACGGCCACTACCTCGGCACGGAAATCGCCGCCCGCAATTTGACCGACCCGGACAGGTACAACGTGCTCGAAACGTGGGCGGAAGCATGCGGCATCTCCACCTCGGCCAAGCGGGCGCTGTGGCAAGACGAGGCCCTGGTGCGGCTGAATCAGGCGCTGCTTGCGAGTTTTGACAACGCCGGGGTCACCGTGGGCGACCACCATGAACTCGGACGCGCCTTTGAGCAATGGTGTCAGGCCGAGCGGCGCCAAGGCCACGAGGTGCCAGGAGATTGGTCGTGGTTGACGCCACCGATGTCCGGCAGTTTGACCCCGCAATACCACAGACACTTTTCCAACGGGGTCATCACCCACACCAACTACTTCTACCAAGATCCTCCCAGTGTCAGCGGCATGACCTTCACCTCCAAGGCCAAGGAGACCCACCGCCTTCTGGCGCCGGACGCCTATGAAGACGAGGATGTGCCGAAGCGCTGCCCTTTTTCTTCGCTCAGCAAAACCTTTCAATCGCTCTGGAAATGAACAGCCACGAAATTGATTACACCATTTACGGCGACGACTTGCAGGCCGTCGAAATTGAACTGGATCCCCAAGAGACGGTGGTCGCCGAGGCCGGGGCCATGAACTGGATGGAGTCGGACATCGCGTTTGAGGCGCGAATGGGCGATGGCACGGCTGCCAGCTCAGGCATTTTGGGTGGACTGATGTCCATGGGGAAGCGCGTGCTGACGGGCGAGTCGCTGTTCATGACTCACTTCACCAACCAAGGCGTGGCCAAGCGTCGGGTGGCCTTCTCCTCTCCCTATCCCGGCAAAATCATGCCGGTGGATTTGGCGAAGCGTGGGGGCACACTCATGTGCCAAAAAGATGCGTTCCTCTGCGCCGCGAAAGGAACCAAAGTGTCCATCGCCTTCACCAAGCGCATTGGCGCTGGATTCTTTGGAGGCGAGGGGTTCATCCTTCAAAAACTGGAAGGAGACGGCTTGGCCTTCCTGCACGCGGGCGGCACCGTGGTGGAACGTCATTTGAACAACGAAACCCTTCGGGTGGACACAGGCTGCATTGTGGGATTCACCCCGGGGATTGACTACGCCATTGAGGCCGCAGGAGGATTGAAGTCCATGTTCTTTGGGGGTGAAGGGCTGTTTCTCGCCACCCTGCGCGGCACAGGAACGGTGTACCTCCAAACCCTGCCTTTCAGCCGCTTGGCCGACCGCGTCATTCGCCACGCCCCAAGTGTGAAGGGATCTTCGAAAGGCGAAGGCTCCGTGTTGGGATCTCTGGGACGGATGGTGGATGGAGACGGATTCTGACCTCGGGAACCTCAGTCGGCGAACACCACGGTTTTGTTGTCGTGGATGAACACACGGCCTTCCAGGTGAAGCCGCAGTCCCCTTCCGAGCGCCTCGCGCTCGCACATTCGGCCTTTGCGTCGCAGATCTGCGGGTGTGTCCTTGTGTGACACCCGAATGACCTCTTGCTCAATGATGGGACCCTCATCCAAGTGGGCAGTCACGTAATGGCAAGTGGCTCCAATGAGCTTCACCCCGCGTTCAAAGGCTTGGTCGTAAGGCCGAGCGCCAATGAAACTGGGCAAGAAGCTGTGGTGAATGTTGATGATTCGGCCTGGATGCTTGTCGATCAACGCGGGGGGAATGATCTGCATGAATCGCGCCAGCACGGTCAAAGACACGTTGTGTTCGTCCAGCAGAGCACCGACTTCCTTGAAGGCCTCGGCTTTCGACTGTCCCTTGAAATCAACGTGATGGAATGGCACGTCGTACCACCCGGCATATTCTCCCATTTCTGGGTGGTTGGCAATGACACAAGCAATGTCGCATGGCAACTCCCCGCTTCGCCACCGTTGCAACACATCCACAAGGCAGTGGCTTGCCTTGGTGGCCAACAGCGCCACACGGGGTTTGTCGGCGAGCGAGGAAATGCGCATGTCCAATTGAAGCTCGCGCTTCAAATCAGCCAATCCTTGTTCTAGGTGTTGGAGTGGCCAACGTGACGCTTGGGGAGCGGTCTCGTCTTGGGTCACCTCATACCTCATGAAAAAGTGACCGGACACCTCATCCGAGTGCTGTTGCGCCTCGAGGATGGTGGCGCCCAACTCTGCCAAACACGCACTCACTTTGGCCACGACCCCACGTTTGTCTGGGCAGGAAAGGGCAATGCGCCAGTGTTCTTTTGGTCCTTGCTCCATGCAAATGAAGATAACCATGGATTTTGAATTCTGCCAATGTGACGTGTTGGCGTAAACTCTCCCCCTTGCCTACCTTTTTGCCTACCTTCGCGGCAAAATTTTTCTCAGAATGAAAAAAGTAACTTTCCTCCTCGGCTTCGTGGCCGCCGCTGCAGCCTTCACTGGTTGTGAAGAACCACTCGCATGTGAAGAAGGCAACAAAGCCACCCTCACTGTTTACAACTACACCGCCTGCACCCCGACCATCGAAGTCGATGGTGATGTGGTCCCAGGCGGAGAAGACTTGGATGCCACGCTCCTCGTGGATGTCCCAGGTGATTCAGTCGTCATTGAGTTGGACGAAGGGACCTACAACGTATCTGCCGAGCTCTCTTTCATCACCCTCTGCACAGAGCGTGACACCACGATCGAGACCATGTGCGGTGGCAACTACACTTGGAATTTCTACTGAGCCACTGACTTCAGTGCATGAAAAAGGCGCCATTCGGCGCCTTTTTTTGTCTTCCTGGGTGGCGGGGTCACGGTCCCAGCACTTGAAGTTGTGCGCTGCGCACTGTGCCGGTGGAGGTGCGC
>CBFHRO010000063.1:0-11609 GCA_965658245.1 uncultured Flavobacteriales bacterium | reverse complement strand
GAACGGAACGGCTTCCTCGTACAGGAGGTCCTGAGGCTCGGCGCCCCAACGGAACTTGATGATGGCGCTTTGGCCGCCGATGGGGTTGGCGGACCCGTGGAGGATTTGGGCGCACGTCACCCCGCCGGAAAGCTGGCGGTACATGTTCACGTCCTCGCTGTCAACGGCGTGCCCGATCCACACCTCGGCACTGCTGGCCTGCGTGCCTTCGTTCACGCCGCGGTCCACGGCGATGTGCGTGTGTTCGTCGATGACACCAGGCGTGACGTGCTTGCCGTGACCGTCGATTTCGACTGGGGTCACACCGGCGGGCAACAACTCAGCCGGGTTCAGGTCCGCGCCGATGGCCACCAAGGCCCCGTCATGGAACAGCACGTCCGCCCCTTCCAAGACGCCGTCCGCTTCGCACGTCCACACCGTGGCGTTGCGAATCCACACGGTCTCGGCCAACAACCGTTCCGGCGTGCCGTAGGCCGTGAAGGGATACACCACGCCCGAGAGGTCGAGTGCCGTGGCATCAACCTCGTCGGAGGGCGCTTCGGTCTCCGTGGCTTCAGACGCGCCTTGTGCCGGATCTTCTGTCGCGGCTGCATCGGCTTTGTCAGGGCTCGGTTCTTCGGTTGCCTCGGCGTTGCGAATGGCGGACCAATCGGTCCATTGGCCGGTGGCGGTTTGGCCTGAACCTTCCCAGATTCGGCTCTCCATCCACACGTTGCCCGTCAAGCGAATCGGGCCCTCTTCCGTGGCCAAACGCATCACCACCGTGCGGTTGTCGAGGGTCAATGGCACCTTCACCTCCGTGGAGTCGTTCACGGTCCAAGACGCCTTCCATTTGCCGGGCTCGCCCTTGACCGCAACCACGTAGACGCTGTCGTCGACGTTGACATTGTAACTGCCCGTGAGGTCCAAGGGATGACGGTCCCGCATGGGTGTGGGGTTGCCGCCGACATAGTGTTCGACGAGGTGGGTGGACGACGCAAACAAGGGGCCGTCGGCCACCAACACGTTGGCCACGCTGCCTTGTCGCAGGCTGCCCAACTGGTCCGACAAGCCCAGCCATGAAGCAGGGTTGGAAGTGAGTGCGCGCATGGCTTCGTCCTCTGGCAAACCGGCCTCAACGGCCTTCCGAACGCCAGCGAGGAATGCCGCGGGGTCCTTCAATCCGTGCGAAGTGAATGCGACAGGGACGCCTGCCTCGTGAAGTCGGGCGGCATTGGAGGGAGCGAGTTCCCAATGCTTCAATTCGTGGAGGCCAATCATTCGGGCCAAATGGGGATCCGACACGTCGTAGCCCGAGGGGAAATCCACAGGAATGGCCATCCGGTGGCCGGTCTCTGCAATCGCTTCAGCGCGTTGGTAGCCGTCGCCGCTGCCCAGCATGATGGCATTCTCCACCCCGAACTCCGAGAGCATCACATCCGCCCGCAACACGTCCTTCCAGCTGCCTGCAGAAAACACCCGGGGCAGTTCGCTTGCGCGAACAAAGGCATCCAAAGACAGGTTGGTGCCATCCGCCATGCCGCGGGGTGCTGCTTCGGCGTACCACGCCGCGTCGAGGTGGGTTTGACGCAACAAGGCGGTCGCGCCCATCAGCGAGCTGGGGTAGTTCTGAGAGGACGACCCTTTGCGGAAGCTCATGTGGAACGACGCGTCTGCGGCGAGCAGGGCTTCGCGGGGATCTTCGAGGGGCAGGACCACAGCGCCTGTGCCGCGAACCACCCCGTCTTGCACGTGGGTCAACACCGCGCCAAATCCCGCCTTGCGCAGCGCCTTGGCCGCATCGGCAGAGGGGTCGAACACCGCCGCTGCAGAGGTCTCTGGCCGAACCGCTTCGTTCCAGCCGTACGCGCCTTTCTTGTCGCTGAGGTCCTGGGGGGTGCGAGACCAGCCTGCGCTTTGGGCCTCGGGGGTGCCGAGGTCGCTGTGAATGTCCACAAACGAGGGATACAGGTGGAGCCCTGTCATGTCAAGGCGCATCGCCGGACCGTCAAACGAGGTCGTGGCGGAAGGGCCTGCTGCGACAATGCGTCCGCGGTGCAGGATGACCGTGCCGTCTTCCAGGGTGGTCTCTGCATCAAGGTGCACCGTGGCGTGTTCCAGGACCGTGGCAACGAGCGCCTTGTCGTGGGTGCCATTGACGGGGAAGGTGGGGTCGGTGGTTTGGGCTTGGAGGTGGGGGATGCTGACCGCGAGTGTCAACGCACCAACCACACTTGCAAGCAGCAGACTTGAAAAATGTCGCATCAGGGGAAGTTCAATTCAAAATCAGGCGCGAGAGGTGCCAAAAAAGGTCACGCAGCGCCCCGTGAAGGTACATCGGATGGTCGGGGCAAGGCAAGGCCAGGTGTACCTTTGTCCACGATGGCAACTTCACGCATTCCCACCAGCGTCTACGCTGAAATGACCCCCAATCCGGCAGTCATGAAATTCGTCGCGGACCGCAAGCTCGTCCCAGGCCAAGAACAACTCGAATTCCGTTCGAAGGCGGAGGCCATGTTGTGCAGCCCTTTGGCCACGGAGCTCTTCAACTTTCCTTTCGTGACCAACGTATTCATCAGCGGGTCGATGGTCAGTGTGACCAAAGACGACAGCTTGGGCTGGGAGATGATTGTGCAGCAGCTTCGGGAATACGTGCGCGAATGGCTGATGGACCATGAACACGCCGTGGAAGCCGACAAACTGGCGCATGCCATGCCCCAGTTGGGAACGCCCTCTGCCGACGCGCCGCCTCAAGCCCCTGCCGGCTTGGATCCAGACGCGGTGAAGTTCATCGCCGAGGAAGACATCGTGCCCTCTGAGCACGACGACACCATCAAGCAGCTGCTGGAAGAATTTGTGCGACCTGCCGTCGAGCAAGACGGCGGCGCCATCGATTTCAAGGCATTCAAAGAAGGAACCGTCTACGTCCACCTTCGCGGGGCGTGCTCCGGTTGTCCATCCAGCACCCAAACCCTGAAAGGCGGCATCGAGCAGTTGCTCAAGTCCAAGATCGACGCCGTCGACGAAGTGGTCGCCTTGGGCGTATGATCAGCTCTCGGCGCGCTTCAGCGCGTCAATTTCTCCCCGCAATGTGTCCAGCGCGCTCCGCAAACTTGCAGCCGACGCGGGCTGACCATCCAAGGCCGAAGGCAGCTCGAAGCTGAGGTAGGCGGCCGCCCGCCACACCTCGATGACATCGTCACCGGCGACGGCGTAAGGCGCGAAGGCAGGATTGTCGCTGTGCAGGACCAAACGGCTTCCGCCCGGCAAATCGTTCTCGATGCGTTTGAAGACAACCCCATCGTTGCGGGTCACGACAATGTGCGGCCGCAACCCCCCGACGCTCATCCAATCGTCCACATACTGGCAGAGGATGTAGCTCCCTGACGGGATGGGCAGCATGCTGTCGCCTTCGATTTGGAACATGCGGTACGTGCGGTCGGGCGCCAGCTCCTTGAGCGGCAAGCCAAACGTCGGCAACTGCGCCACCCACTCAGGGTCGCCATACCCATGGGCATAGCCCGCAGCGGCCTTCACCGGAACCACCACCACGCGCTCGTTGTCGTGCTCTTGATCGACCGACACCGTCAAGATGCGCAAGCCGTCTCCTTTCACGCGTTCCGAATTCACCTCAGCTTCTGAGCCACGCACAAGGGCGTCCACGGTGATGTCGAAACAGGCGGCCATGTCGATAAGCACGGAGAGTTTGGGCTCCGATCGCCCTTCCTCATAGGCCCCGAGGGTGGGCCTTGTCAAACCAAGTCGTTCTGCCAGAGCCTGTTGTGTCCAGCCCCGTTCCTTTCGAAGCGCCTTCAAGTTTTCGGCCAATTTGCTTTGCATGTCGCCGAAGATATGAGCAATGCTCGAAACTTGAGCAAGGAACAGATTCCTCGAAAAAATCCACCCATTCGTCGATTTATATAATATTTATATCTATATTTATGTTCGATAACAACGAATGACCACCATGATCCGCTGGAATCTTCTCACCCTTGGCCTGATGCTCACCACCTTGAGTTTCGGCCAAAGCGTCTGCGGGCCCGCAGCCTTGCAGACCCTTCGCACTGCCCACGTGCATGGCGATGCCTGTCAAGACATCGGTTGCCCTGGACTTCAAGGCACAGGTGTGGACAGCCACACCTCTGTGGGAACCCCGCACTGGTATTCTCCCTTGCCTGGGATGCGAAGCGCAATCATCAACCTGGAGTTTGGGCCGATGTTTCCCGACGACGCGAAGCCCGCGGTGGAACGCGCCGTGGACATTTGGAGTCAGTCCATTGAGTCGGTGGTTCCTGTGAACGTGCAGGCCATTTGGGATTCGTTGCCCCCCAACATCCTCGCACAAGCCGCGCCATACGAGGTGTTCCACGACTTCGAGGGGGCACCTATGGCCAACCGACAATATGCGGTGGCATTGGCCAACCAATTGGCAGGGGAAGATTTGAATCCCGCTGCCCCTGACATGGTGGTCAAATTTGCCGAAGACACAGAATGGTACTTGGGCCTGGACGGAGAAGTTCCGGACGGCGTGTACGACATGGTGACTGTGGCCCTTCACGAGATGGGGCACGGTTTGGGCTATCTCGGAAGTGCCAACCACAATGGCAATTCGGGATTCATTGGCTTTCAAGGCATCCCCTTCATCTTTGATCACTTTGTCGAAGAATCTGACGAAACGTCCGTGCTGGAGTACATCAGCGGCACGGTCACCTTGGGCAATGTCCTCGAAAGCGACGCGCTCTATTGGGGGGGAGACAACGGCAACGCGGCCCAAGAAATTGGCCGACCTCGCCTGTATGCGCCCACCAGCTGGGCTGCGGGGGCAAGTTTCTCTCACTTGCGGGAGTCCTCCTACCCTGAAGGCAATGCCAATTCCCTGATGACGCCTTTCCTGAACACGGCCGAAAGTGTGCACAACCCTGGTGCGGTGTCTCTCGGGATGATGCAAGACATGGGATGGTCGCTGCCCCCTGTGCTCTGCAATGTGCTGGAGGTGGTGACCTTGAACCAAACCCCTTGTGATCCGCTGACCAACACCTACACCCAGGTGTTGCAAGTGACCTATGAAAACGCCCCTGAAACGGGAAGTCTCGTGGTGAATGGGGTCTCTTTCCCCATCACGGGAAGCCCCCAAGCGGTGTCCCTCACAGGCCTGAATTCAGATGGAATTTCGGTGGATGTGGAGGTGGCCTTCTCCGAAAATTTGGACTGTTCCTTGAGCGCGCCCGCCTTGTTTACGGCACCCGAATCGTGCTGCGTCTTGTTGCGGTTGGCGGAAGTCAACCCAGAGGCCAAAACCGTGACCGTCCGCAACGTCGCGGATTGCGAAGGTGGATTGGCCGGACAAGTAATCAAGTCTGGGGGCGAGCAGGCATTCTTGACGGACCTCTTGCCGCCGGGTGTGACCCTCGCGGCGGACGCGACGTTGACCATCACGTGGCCTGAATGGCCCAACAATGCGGCAGGTGGCGATTTGACCTTGCACGACCAGGTGGGTGCTTACGACGACTACGTCCAGTGGGGAACGCCGGGCAACGTGGGACAGGTGTTGGCCAACATTTACAACCTCTGGACGCCCAACACGTTCTTGGAGGGCCTGCCTCCGTTCACCTACGAAGGGAATCCCTATGCGAGTCCCTCCGAATTTGGGGTGGAGTACTGGAGCGCCGTTCCCTTTCCCTGTGCCATCTTGGACATGACTGTGGGCGCCACTTCCGAGTGCAACCCCTTGGGCAACGTCTTCACGCAAGAGCTGGCGTTTGACTTCCAAAGCCCCCCACCCGCGGGTGACGTGATTTTGGTGCAGGACTCCATGCTTGTGTACGACGGCACCAACCCCTGGAATGTGGTGATGACCCTGCCCGCCACGGGCGCGCCGGTGGACATCACGGCCACCGTCATGGGCGACCCTGCGTGCACCGCAACGTATGTGGCTGAAGTCACCGCGCCCGAAGAATGTGGCTGCCCGACAGACCTCAACAACGGCGGGTTCGTGGACGTGACCGACTTGCTCCTGTTCCTCACGGACTACGGTTGCATGTCCGGATGCACGGCCGACTTCAACGGCGACGACATCGTGAACGTGAACGACCTCTTGATCTTCTTGACGTCGTACGGCGATTCCTGCAACTGACGGACGTTCCCGGCCGAGCCAGGCCAAAAAAACGCGCTTGTGCTCGTTTCTTTGGTTTTGCTCATTATTTTAGCAGACCCGTTCCGGTTTTGGACGGGTCTGTGTCATGAACGACGTTTCCAACACCCACCCCGTGCCGGCAGCGGCGCCCCAGTCGGATCGCGATTTGGGGCGGCAGCGGTCCATCCTGCACCTGGACCTCGACACCTTCTTCGTGTCGGTGGAGCGCCGCATGGACTCACGCCTCGAAGGCCGGCCCATCTTGATTGGGGGGACGGGCGATCGAGGCGTGGTGGCGTCCTGCAGCTATGAGGCGCGGGGGTTTGGGGTGCACTCCGGGATGTCGATGAAGATGGCGCGGGCGCTGTGCCCGGAAGCGGTGGTGATTCGCGGGAATTCGATGGCCTATTCCAAGCAGTCGGAGATCGTGACGGACATCGTGCGGGAGGCCGTTCCGGTCTGTGAAAAGAGTTCCATCGACGAGTTCTACGCGGACCTCAGCGGGATGGACCGGTTCTTTGGGTGCTGGCAATTCTCCCGCGAGCTTCGGGAACGCGTGATCCGCGAGTCAGGCTTGCCCATTTCCGTGGGGCTCAGCACCAGCAAGACCGTGGCGAAAGTGGCGACGGGCGAGGCGAAGCCCAACAACGCCCGGCACGTGAGCCGGGGGACGGAGCGGCATTTTTTGGCCCCTCTCTCGGTCCGGAAAATCCCCATGGTCGGCGCGGAGACCTACCGCACCTTGCGCAACCTCGGCATCTCCACGATCCGCACGCTGCAAGACATGCCTGTCGAACTCATCGAGCAGGTGCTTGGCAAGAACGGCGTGGCGATTTGGAAGAAGGCCCACGGGCTGGACGATGCGCCGGTCGTTGCCTACAACGAGCGCAAGTCGATTTCGACCGAACGCACCTTCGCCAAGGACACCACCGACGGCGACAAGCTCCACGCGATCATGCTCGCGATGGCAGAAAACTTGGCCTTTCAACTGCGGCGCGGCGACAAGCTCACGGCGTGCGTGACCGTCAAGGTGCGCTACGCCGACTTCTCGACCAAGAGCATGCAGCGGCGCATCCCCTACACCGCCGCGGACCACCACCTCGTGCCCACGGCCAAGGACCTCCTCGAACAGCTGCTCGACAAGCGCGTGCGCGTGCGTCTCATCGGGGTCCGCTACAGCCACCTGGTGGGCGGCGGATGCCAAATCAACCTGTTCGACGACACCGAAGAGCGCGTCAAGCTGTACCAAGCCCTCGACCGCATCCGCATGCAGTACGGCGACCGGAGTGTGGTGCGCGCCGCCGGCCTCGAAGCGCGAACCATCGGCCGAACCAACCCCTTCAACGGCGGCCCGCCCCCGCTCCTCGCCCACCGTCACCAATGATCTCCTCGTTCGTTTTACCTTCCTCCAATCCCCTGACCCATGTGCGGCCGTTACGTCACCGTCTCCTCCATCCAAGCCGTTGAACAGCGCTTCAACGTCAAGGCGCCCACTCCTTGGGCGTCCAACACCAACGTCAGCCACGGCGACCGCGCACCCGTGGTCGCGAGCGACAAGCCGGGCGAGGTGCAACTCATGCAGTTTGGGTTCACACCAGGCTGGGCCAAAAAGCAGTACTACATGATCAACGCGCGGGCGGAGGGCGACCGAAACGCCGTCAACGACCCCAGCTACACCGGGGCGATGGGCATCCTCGACAAACCGATGTTCCGGAAAGCGATTCGGTCGCAACGCTGCCTCGTCGTGGCCGACGCGTTCATCGAAGGGCCCGAACGTGAGAAGCTGTCCAAACCGTACGTCCTCTACCCCCGCGACGGGCAGCGTCCGTTCGCCCTCGCCGGGATTTGGGACCAGTGGTGCGACCCGTCGTCGGGCGAACTCCTCCGCTCTTTTGCGGTCCTAACCACCGTCTCCAACCCCCTGACCCAAGCCATCGGGCACCACCGCGCGCCGGTGATCCTCGACCCGGACCGCGAACGCGAATGGCTCGACCCCGAGACGCCCCTCGGCGACATCACCTCGATGCTCCGAACTTGGGAGGCCAAACGCTTCAACGCCTACCCCATCTCGCCCGCCATCCGCGACCCGCGCCGCAACGGCTCGGGCCTGCTGGAACCGGTGGGGCAGAGGATTTGGCCGGAATTCACCCACGAAATCCATTCGACCCTCGAAGTCTTCGGCATGGGCGAGTCGCAGTCCCGAAGCCGTCGCGCCGCCGAAGCTTCCGACACGTCCAGGGGCGCCACCCCGACCTCGAACTTGGCAACCGAACCACGCCACACCACGTGGGGCCATCAAAGCTCGTTGTTCGACTGACCGCCACGCGCCGTCGCATTCCGTCGCAACCCCTCACCCTTGTCCTCCGCGTTACGCTTCCCCTTCCTGATCCATGTACCTGAACACCCACAGCCGATTCAGCCTGCGCTACGGCGTCCTGTCCGTCGACGACATGTTGTCGTGGGCCCAGGCGGCGGGCGTGACGCGTGTGGCCCTGACGGATGTGGGGACGACGTCCGCAAACTGGGATTTTGTGAGGCGGGCGGAGCGGTTTGGGGTGACGCCCGTGCTCGGCATCGACGTGCGGAACGGCAACGCGCGGAGGTTTGTGGCCCTGGCCCGGGACGCCGCGGGGTACGAAGCGCTGTGCCGGTGGTTTTCCGGACTGAACTTGGCGGGCGAACCCTTCCCTGCGCGCCTTCCCGAGGACGTCCGCGCCGCGGGCGTGGCCGCCATCTACCCCTGGGCCGCGTGGTGCGAACACCCCAAGGACGCGGCGAACGAACGCCCCGAAGCGGCTCCCCTCGGCCCCGACGAATGGATCGGGGTGCAGGCTTGGGAAGTGCCGGCCGTGCGCCTCGCACGGGCCGACCGCGACCCCGTACTGGGACCGAGGCTCGTGGCCCTGTCCACAGCGACATTCACCTGCAAACGGGATTGGAACACGCACCGGCTGTTGCGGGCCATCGACCACAATACGCTCCTGAGCCGCCTCGACGCCGCGGAATGTGGCGACCCGCGGGACTGTTTCCGGACTCCGAACGAACTCCAGGAGGCGTATGCCGAGATGCCGGAACTGATGACACGGGCCGAAGACCTCCTGGCCGGGTGCTCGATGGACCTGCCCGAGCCGCCCGAGGGACGCCTCCACAACAACCCCCACACGTACACCGAGAGCGAAGATGGCGACGAGGCGCTGGTGCGGGCGCTGTGTGCCGAGGGTTTGGCCTATCGCTATCCGGACCACGACGACGCGGTGCTGGAGCGGATGGAACACGAGATCGGGTTGATTCGCAAGCAGGGCTTTCTCGCCTATTTCCTGATCAACTGGGACATCACGAGCTACGCGCGCAGCCGGGGCTATTTCCACGTGGGGCGCGGCAGCGGGGCAAACAGCCTCGTCGCGTACCTGTTGCGCATCACCGACGTCGACCCCATTGAGCTCGACCTCTACTTCGAGCGCTTCCTCAACCTCTACCGCGCCAACCCGCCCGACTTCGACATCGACTTCTCGTGGACGGACCGCGACGACGTGGTGGCGTACATGTTCCAGCGCTTCCCCAACGTGGCGTTGCTCGCGGCCTACAACACCTTTCAATACCGTGCCGCCGTGCGGGAGTTGGGCAAGGTCATGGGCTTGCCCAAACACGAAATCGACGCCCTCGCCGCCGGCAAATTCAACCCCAACCGGCTGGGCGAGATGGAAACCGTGGTGTTGAAGTACGCGGCGGTGATTCGGGATTTTCCAAGCAGCCTGACCCTGCACGCGTGCGGGGTGCTCATCGCCCACGACAACATTCATCGCTATGGGGCGCTGTTCATGCCTCCAAAGGGACTGCGGACGGTCATGTTTGACATGGTGGTCGCCGAGGATGTGGGACTGCACAAGTTTGACATCCTGAGCCAGCGCGGGCTTGGCAAAATCAAGGACGCGCTGGAGATGGTGCGCGCCCGAGATCCGGAAATCGCCGCAGAGATTGACATCCACGACATGCGGCGGTTCAAGGCGGACGAGGGCGTGCGCGCCATGCTTCGGGAAGCCCGCGCCACCGGGTGCTTCTACGTGGAGTCGCCCGCCATGCGCATGCTGATGCGGAAGCTCCAAGTCGACGACTACCTGGGCTTGGTGGCGGCGAGCTCGGTGATTCGGCCTGGGGTGTCGCGCAGCGGGATGATGCAGGCGTACATCGAACGGCACCGCGATCCGTCCAAGCGCGCCGACGCCCACCCGGTCCTGCTGCACCTCATGCCCGAGACGTACGGGGTCATGGTGTACCAAGAGGACGTGATCAAGGTGGCGCACCGGTTCGCGGGGCTCGACCTCGGGGAGGCCGACGTGTTGCGGCGCGGCATGAGCGGGAAGTTCCGGTCCCGAGAAGAATTCGACCGGGCCCGCGACGCCTTCCACACCAAGGCCGTGGCGAAAGGCCACGCACCCGACATGGTCCGCGAGGTTTGGCGCCAAATGGAGAGCTTCGCCGGCTACGCCTTCGCCAAGGGCCACTCCGCCTCGTACGCGGTCGAGAGCTACCAAAGCCTGTTCCTCAAAGTCCACTTCCCCCTCGAGTACATGTGCGCATGCATCAACAACTTCGGCGGCTTCTACCGCACCGAATTCTACGTGCACGAAGCCCGCATGCTCGGCGCCCGCATCGAAGCGCCGTGCGTCAACACCGTGGGCGCCCTGGCCGTCGCCGACCCCACATCCCAAACCCTCACCCTCGGCTTCAACCTCGTCAAGGACCTCAACCACGCCACCGTCTCCTCCCTTGAACGAGCCCGGGCCGAAGGCGGGCCCTTCACCTCCCTGGTCGACCTCGTCGAGCGGGTCGCGCCGTCGCTCGAGCAGCTGACCATCCTGATCCGTGTCGGGGCACTTCGGTTCACCGGAGCCACCAAGCACGTGCTGTTGTGGGAGGCCCATTTCCTGCTCGCCGCCGAGGCCCAGGGCGGTTCAAGCGCGGCACGGGCCGGGTCCAGTCCCGCCCACGTCGCGGAGCTCCTGGCTGGCAAACGCGCGCTTCCCGCCCGATCCGGCGCCGGCACCGGCGAACTCTTCGCACCCCCCAAGCCGCGCACCTACGTCCTGCCGCCGCTCGACGCCGCGCCGCTCGCGGACGCCTTCGACGAGTGGGAGTTGCTGGGTTTCCCCCTGTGCTCGCCCTTTTTGCTGCTGACCGGAGACGCCAAAGCCGTCGTCCGCAGCGGCGTGCTCGCCCGCGACCTCCCCGACCGCATTGGCGACGTCGTCACCGTCGTCGGTCATCTGGTGACGGTCAAAGAAACCGCGACCGCCAAGGGCGAGCGGATGTGCTTTGGGTGCTTCGTCGACCTCGAAGGCGCCTGGCTCGACACCGTGCACTTTCCCGGCGTCGCGCGCGACTTCCCCTTCCGAGGCCGGGGCGTGTACGCGGTGCGGGGCACCGTCTCCGAGTCGTTTGGGTGTCTCAACGTCGATGCCCAACGCATGGAACGGTTGGCCACCCTGCCCGACCCGCG
>CBFHRO010000062.1:0-11630 GCA_965658245.1 uncultured Flavobacteriales bacterium | reverse complement strand
CTTGTCCAAGGGCGTGCTCGGCGAGCTTGCCTGTGACGCCCTTGTTCGAGAGGTCGATGAGCATGAGGTGGTTGTCGGTTCCACCACTGATGAGGTCGTAACCGCGCTCCACAAACGCTCCGGCCATGGCCTGGGCATTCTTGATGACCTGCTGGCAATACGTTTTGTAGCTGGGCTGGAGGGCTTCACCAAAGGCCACCGCCTTGCCAGCGATGACGTGCTCAAGAGGTCCACCTTGCATGCCTGGAAAGACGCCGCTGTCGAGCAATGAGCTGAAGTTTCGGACGGCACCTTTCATCGTGGTCAATCCCCAAGGGTTGGGGAAATCGTTGCCAATCATGATGATGCCGCCGCGTGGGCCGCGCAAGGTCTTGTGGGTCGTGGACGTCACGACGTGACAATGCGGGAGTGGGTTGTCGAGCAAGCCTGCCGCAATCAATCCTGAGGGGTGCGAAATGTCGGCGAGCAGGATGGCACCGACTTCGTCTGCGATGGCGCGGAAGCGCGCGTAATCCCATTCGCGGGCGTAAGCCGAGGCGCCACAGATGATCATTTGGGGCTTCTCCTTCTTGGCCGTCGCTTCCACCTTGTCCATGTCGATGCGCCCGGTCTCCTTTTCCACCCCGTAGAAGGTGGGACGGTACAGCTTGCCGCTGTAATTGACGGGGGAGCCGTGGGTCAAGTGACCGCCGTGTGCCAAGTCGAATCCGAGGATGGTGTCGCCAGGTTTGAGGCATGCGAGCATGACCGCGGAGTTGGCGGAGGCGCCTGAGTGCGGCTGGACGTTGGCCCAGGCTGCGCCGAAAAGTTTGCACAGACGGTCGATCGCGAGCTGCTCCACTTGGTCCACGAACTCGCATCCGCCGTAATAGCGCTTGCGGGGAAGGCCCTCGGCGTACTTGTTGGTCAAAATGCTTCCCTGTGCGGCCATCACGGCTTCACTGGTGTAGTTCTCAGAGGCGATGAGCTCGGCGCCTTCGATTTGACGGACGCGTTCGCGGTCAACGAGGGCGGCCACTTCAGGGTCGTGCTGAAGGGCATCGGCAGCCGCAACGGCGGCGGGGGCGGTGGACGTGACGTTCATTTGACATCAAAAATAATTCGCGCGTTCGAGCCCCGCACATGATGTGAACAAAAGCCTCACATCTCCGTACACAAAATCAAACGCTGCTTTTTTAGACGACCATTTGTACCTTGGCCCCCATGCAATTCAACTTGCTCAAAACCTTCACTTTGGCTTCAGTGCTTCTCGCAAGCGCGGCGCTCAACCCAACCTCGGCGCAATATGCGCTTGACTACGGTTTCACCCTGGGCACGGCCAACTACTTGGGCGACATTGGTGGAGACAACTTGACCCGCCAAGATTTTGCAGCTGACTTGCACTACGGCCAAACAAAGCTGTCTTCCCATGTGTTTGTGCGCTACCGCTTGTCGAGCGCCTTTGCCGTTCGGGCTCAGCTGGGCACGGTCTACCTCGAAGACTACGACAATTTGTCAACCAACCCGGCGCGCCGCACTCGAAACGCCCACTTCCGCAACTACGTGAATGAATTGAGTTTGCGAGGAGAGATCAACCTCTTCTCTCAGCCCATGATCACGCGCTACACCAGCAAGCTGCGTGTGGGGGTCAACACGTACGCCACACTCGGTGTGACGGGTTTCGTGCACAATCCGCAAGCCCAGCTCGACCGAGACGCTGCGGACTACCACTACGCCCAAGGCAACATCACCACCAACCCTTCCCAACTGAATTACGATCGGTGGTACGACCTCCGAGAGGTTGGCACAGAGAAGCTCACGTACGGGAGTGCAGCGCTTGGGTTCCCTCTTGGCCTGGGGGCGTCGTTCATGGTGAACTACCAATTCCGCCTCGGGATTGAATTTGTATGGAACCTGACTTTGACGGATTACATCGATGATGTCAGCTTCACGTATGCCGACCCCGAAGGATTGGATGACATCGGATTGATTTTGAGTCAGCCCGCTTCCCTTGTGGTGGCGGAATCTGCTGGCGTGGACAACCCCTCAGGTTATTTGGACAGTTTCCGTTGGGACGCCGCGTACGAAAGCCCACGTGGAAACCCCGAAAAGAACGACACGTACGGCACCTTGCAAATCACCGCGAGCAAAGTGGTGATGGGTTCGAGCAACTTCCGCAAGAACAACTACCACAAGAAGCGCCGGACGGTCAAGCGCCGTCCTAGCAAGCCCGGCAGCAGCCGAATGGGACGCGGCCGCGCCAAGTTCTAATCGCCCTTTTTTCCTGGCATTGTTGACCTGAACCCAGGAGGGTATCGGGAGAGTTGGGTGTGCTTGAAGGTGTAAGTTTGGGGTGATGCACACGAATGCCCTGTCCAGGTCGACCTCGCCCTACTTGAAGCAACACCAGCACAACCCAGTGGATTGGGTGCCGTGGGGTGAAGATGCGTGGCATCGCGCGCGGGAAGAGGACAAATTGGTGATTGTCAGTGTGGGCTACAGCGCCTGTCACTGGTGCCATGTGATGGAGCACGAGACGTTTGAAGATGAAGAGGCCGCCGCGTTCATGAACGCGCATTTTGTGAGCGTCAAAGTGGACCGAGAGGAACGACCAGACGTGGACCAAGTGTACATGGATGCCGTGCAACTGATGACCCGCCGTGGCGGGTGGCCACTGAATTGTGTGGCGTTGCCGGATGGGCGGCCGATTTGGGGTGGGACGTATTTTCCCAAGGCCCAATGGATCGCCGGGCTGAATGCCGTGCTTGAGGTTTGGCGAGACGACCCCGCAAAGGTGGAGGCCTATGCCGCGCAACTTGCCGAAGCGGTGGGCGCCATGGACGATGGGGTGATGGTTGCCCGATCGCCCCAAGACGCGATTGTCGACCCTGTCACTTTCGAAGACGCCGACGACGTCGCGCGGAAACTCGACGACCACCTCATGGAGGGATTGGGTCGGTGGCGCGCGACTTGGGACCCTGAATACGGTGGCAGCCGAGGCGCCCCCAAATTCCCGATTCCCTGCCAAATCGAGTGCTGGATGCGCTTGGCCGACGCCGGTCGAACGCCGGGGAATGCGGAAGGGATGGGGCCGCTCCGCTGGGCTTCTGAGTGGCGGGAGGCGCTGACGGACCAGGCGATGGAAACCCTGCGCGCCATGGCCCGAGGGGGCATCCACGACCATGTGGGCGGCGGCTTCGCACGGTACAGCGTCGACGCGCGATGGCATGTCCCGCATTTTGAGAAAATGCTCTACGACAACGGCCAGCTGCTCGCTGCCTACGCCGGAGCGTGGTGCCGCACCCGCCACCCTGCCTTGAAACACGCCGCCGAAGGCATCGTGCGGTTTCTGCTCCGCGAATTGGACGACCCAAGTGGTGGGTTTCGCTCGGCCTTGGATGCCGACAGCGATGGCGCCGAGGGCACGTATTACGTGTGGCGCAAGGCCGATTTGAAGGCGGCGCTGTCTGACGATGGGGCGCGTCAGCTGGTGATGGAGGTGTTTGACATCGATGGGAGCAGCTTGTGGGAACAAGGCCAAAACGTCCTCATGCGCTCCGCCGCCCGGGACGAGGCGTTTTGGGACGACCCTGCGCTGCAAGTTCAAATGGGCCGCGCCCTCCAACACATGTCCGACTGGCGGGACAGCCCGGACTCGGGGCGCGACAAGCCTGGACTCGACGACAAGGTCCTGACAGCCTGGACCGCCTTGGCCGTGACGGGGCTCGCCCGGGCGGGTCGCCTGATGAACCGTCCCGAATGGCTTGCACGGGCGGAGCGCGGTGGCGCATTCCTGTGCAACGTGGCCACCCTGCCCGGCGAGGCCCACGTGCTTCGTCGCACCTGGCACCCCAAAGGCGGTCCCGACGTGGAGGGCTTCGCCGAAGATTACGCCTTCGCGATCGAGGCCATGTTGGAACTGCACCAATCGACCCTCCACCCCACATGGTTGCGCGAGGCGCGCGCGCTCATGGCGACGTCGTTGGACCGCTTCTTTGACGAGAAGGCCGACACGTTTTGGTTTACGAGTCGCGAAGGCGAATCCCTTTTTGCGGCCAAGCAAAGCACCGACGACAGCGTCATGCCGTCGGCCAACGCCACCTTTGCTGCATGCCTTTGGACGCTGGGATGGGCCTGCAACATTCCTTCGTGGCGCGACCTCGCCCGACGCATGACGACGCGCCACCTCCTCGGAACACCCCACCTCGAGCGCAGCGCGCGTTGGATGCAGGGATGGGCGGACATGTCGATGCCGTTTGGCCAAATCGTCGTGGCGGCGCCTAGCCAAGAGGCCGCGCTGGAGGCCATGGCCGCGTGGTGGGCTGAGGTGCGACCCGGCACGTGGGTGGACGCGGTTTGGCCGGAGGCTGCCCACATTCCTTCGTGGATGGAAGACAAACGACCCGCAAGCGACGCCCCTGTGCAGTGGTATGTTTGTGTGGAAGGTGCATGCGGCTTGCCCTGCAAAAGCGCCAAAGAAGCCTGGACGCAATTCGAATCCCTCTCACATTGACACGAATCACCCCTGACCATGCGTTGCAACGCACCCTGCGCGCGGCGGGACGCGTTGTGGGGTTGGTGCTGTGTTGGGGATGGCTTGTGGGAAGTCCTTTGCAAGCGCAGGACGACAGCATGTCCCGGAGCGAGCGCAACGCGGAAAAACGTCGCATCAAAGAGGCAGCGAAGGCGGAAAAGAAGGCGCTCAAAGCGTTTGAGAAGAATTACAAGGAACAGCAAGAGCGGCATTACAAGAACCAACAGACCAGCCGCGAAAAGAACCTCATCGCACCGGGGGAAGGAAGTGCCCGAACCGAGAAACGAAACGCCGGTCATAGGAAAGACAATGTCCGCAAACGCATGCGGAAGGGACAACAAAAAGCCCGACGGCACAGGGACGGCCGAACCGTCTCTTGGTGGCGCCGATTGAGCGTGCGGCGAAGCTGGAAAAAGCACTGAAATTTGGGCGAGTTGGAGGCGACGAAAGGCCTTAACCACCTTCATCCCCTTGGTTTGCAACGTCTTTGCAGAATTTAGCGTTCTGAGTGGGGTTGGCCTATATTTGACCCCTATACCTGATTTGCCTGAAAATTCTAGACGCATGATGCGGTTTGCAACGATTTTGGGGGCGCTTCTGATGAGCTTCAGCGCGGTGGCGCAAGTGGGCCAAGGAACGCTGAAAGGACGCGTGACGGACTTCGATTCGAAAGACGCCCTCCCCTTTGCCAGTGTGGTTTTGTTCCTCAACGGGAACCAAGTGGCCGGGACGAACACCGACTTCGATGGAGAATACACCATCAAGCCGATTCAACCGGGCTCGTATGACGTTCTTGTCAGCTTTGTGGGCTACCAGTCCAAAAAAGTGACCGGCGTCAAAATCACGGCCAACAAAATTCAATTTGTCAACGCCGAGCTCGGTGCCGGTGTGATGATGGAGGAAGCTGAGGTTGTCGAATACTCGGTGCCTTTGATTGACAAGGATGGCGGTGCCTCTGGAGGCACAGTCAGCCGTGAAGACATCGACAAGCTCCCAGGCCGTTCCGCCACCAGCATCGCCCAGACTGTGGCCGGTGCCAGCACCGCGGGCACGGGCGGCGGCGTCAGCATCCGTGGCGCACGTACGTCTTCAACCTGGTACTACATCGACGGCATCAAGGTTCGCGGTTCATCCGCCCTTCCGAAGTCAGCGATTGAAGAAGTCCAGGTGGTGACAGGGGGCATCCCCGCGAACATCGGTGACGCCACGGGTGGTGTCATCAACATCTCCTTGCGGAACTCCAGCCGAACTTGGTTTGGGGGCGGTGAGGTCATCAGCTCGGGCATTCCCTTGGGCGAAACGGCTTACGGTCTCGACCGCTTTGGCTACAACCTCGCGGAGGCCTCGGCTTCGGGTCCGATCGCATGGCGCAAGGACGCCGAGGGCAACAAGACCGACCCGCTTTTGGGCCTGTTTCTCTCGGGCAACTACACCTACGAGGCCGACACCCGCCCCACCATGGACGGGGTCTACCGCATGACCGATGCTGCACGCGACTCCTTGCTCGCAAACCCATTGCGCCAAAACATCAGCTCGTCGGGCGAGGTGAATGGTGCATTGTTCAACGCCGACTTCTTTGACGAGGACGACTTCATTCGCGTCCCCACCCGTCTCAATGCATCACGTCAATCTGCCAACTTGGTGGCCAAGCTCGACGTGGCCACCAACGAAACGACCCAATTGACCTTCGGTGCGACAGGCTCTGTGCAGCTGAACAACGAATTTGACCGCGGGCGTTCCTTGATGAACTGGGAGAACAACAACCAGACGTCGCGTCTCGACTGGCGCGGATACGTCAAATTCTCTCAACGCTTTGTGGACGAAGAAGGTGAGGGCAGCAGTGGAGGCTTGAAGAACGTCTTTTACTCCATCATGGCCGACTACAGCCAGAGCTACTTCAAGCGTCAGGACATCAGCCACGGCGACAACTTTTTCCGCTACGGACACGTCGGAACGTTTGACGTGTATCAACAAAACAGCTACCGCTACAACGATGCGACGGGTCGATACGTGCACAACGGGTGGCAGGATACGCTTGTGACCTTTGATGCCTCTCAGTACAACCCTGAGTTGGCAGCCATCAACACGCAGTTCTTTTCGCTGTTCGACAACAATTCAGGCCTCACTTTTGGTCCCAACGGACCCCAGTTTGAACCTGGTGCATACTCCAGCCTGCTTGAAGTGCAAAACGGCAACGCCCTCTTGAATGGACAAAATCCCTCCAGCACCTATGGACTCTGGAGCTACCTCGGCGCCCAAGGCAACGACTACAACATTTTCAATGACCAGCAATTCCGCGTGAGCGCTGCCGGTTCTGGAGACATTGGCGACCACGCACTCCAAATCGGTTTTGAATACGAGCAACGACGCGATGCCTTCTACGACCTCAGCCCGGTTGGTTTGTGGACATTGGCCCGTTTGACAGCCAACTCCCACATCAAGGAGATTGACGCGTCCGACAGCACGGTCACCAATGTGGGGACGGACTACTACGTGACGTACGACCGCCTCCTTGGAGACAACCAGTTCGAATTCGATGCCAACCTCCGTGACGCGCTTGGCGCAGACGATCGTGAGTTGATCAACATCGATGCCATCGACCCCGACTTCTATTCGTTGGACATGTTTGGCGCAGACGACTTGTTGAACCAAGGTTCGAACTACGTGTCTTACGGCGGTTACGATCCTTACGGAAACAAGACAAACAACCGCCCAACCATTGAGGACTTCTTCACCGAAACGAACGATGCGGGCTACAACACCCGTCCCATCGGTGCCTACGAGCCGATTTACATCGCCGGGTACATCATGGACAAGTTCACCTTCGACGACATCATCTTCAACGTGGGTCTGCGTGTCGACCGATTCGATGCCAACCAACCGGTGTTGAAGGACCCCTATGTGGTGGGACAATCCTACAGCGTCGGGGACATTCGTGGCGAACTCATTGACCAACTCAGTGGGAACAATGTCATTCCAGACAACATCGGGGACGACTTCACCGTCTACACAGACGCGTTGGAAGATCCAAGTGCCATTGTCGGCTACCGCAGCGGAGACACGTGGTACAATGCCCAGGGCACGGAAATCACGGATCCCGACATCCTCGCGGTGAACACGGCCTATCCTGCGCCATGGCTGAAGCCCAACGACAACGCCACGGGGGACGATCCGTTTGAGTTGACGTCAGAGGCCTTCCGCGACTACGACCCAGCCGTAAACATCATGCCGCGCATCTCGTTCTCGTTCAACATCAGTGACGAGGCCGTGTTCTTTGCGCACTACGACATCTTGACGCAGCGTCCAACCTCGAGCAACCGCTTTTCTCCCATCGACTACCTGTTCTTGGAGAGCCGCAACAACTTGATCGCCAACCCCAACCTCCGTCCTGAGAAGACCATCGACTACGAATTGGGCTTCCAACAGGTGTTGACCAAGACATCAAGCCTCAAGATCTCTGCGTACTACAAGGAGATGCGTGACATGATCCAGGTGCGGAACTTCACCGGTGCGTACCCCCGTCCATACCGCGCTTTTGGCAACTTGGACTTCGGCACGGTGAAAGGATTCACCGTCGGTTACGACATGCGACGCACGGGCAACGTTCGTCTGAACGCCAACTACACGTTGCAGTTTGCCGACGGTACGGGCTCGACCACTCAAACGGCCCTGGCATTGATCAATGCTGGCTTGCCCAACCTCCGCTCGATCCTTCCTTTCAACTACGACCAGCGTCACCGCATTGTGGCCAACGTCGACTACCGCTACGGCTCCGGCGAAAGCTACAATGGCCCCGTGGCCAAGATCGGAGGCAAGGAGCGCCAGCTGTTCGCCAACACCGGCTTGAACTTCATCGCCAACCTCGGCTCAGGCACGCCGTACACTGCGAGTGTGATTCCCACGCCCATCACCGGTGAAATCAGCCCCTCGACAGAGGGCTCCATCAACGGAAGCCGTCTGCCATGGCAGTTTGGATTGGACGCCAACCTCGACAAAAACTTCACCATCACCTACGGCGGAGAAGACGAGAAGGCCAAGACCACGAACCTGAATGTGTACTTGTGGATTGGCAACCTCTTGAACACGCGCAATGTGAACAGCGTGTACCGCTTTACCGGCGTCACAGACGACGACGGCTACCTCGCCGCAGCCCAGTACCAACCTCTCATCAACAGCCAAAACGACCCGAACGCCTTCCGCAACTACTACAGCATGTTTGTGGACAATCCCTTCAACTTGGGATTGCCTCGGACGGTGCGTCTCGGTGTCAAGTTTGACTTCTGATCATGCCACGCAAGAACATGAATCGCATTCTCTCACTCTCCGCCCTGTGTTTGATCGCCTCCACCGCATGGGGGTACAAATACGTGGGTGCCGGCACTCCTGGTGAAACCGCGGGCAGCAACGCTCAACCCGCCCTTCGTGCTGCGGCTTGCGCCCCAGCGACAGGACTCCGTGACCTCGAATGGAACAACGTACGCGCCCTCATTGAAACGGGAGGCTCTTTGTGGCAGGACCGCGCGACGGGCCAAGCCTCGTACGAAGTGCCCAAAGGTGGGGGCATCAGCTCCCTTTACGCCGGTGCGTTGTGGATGGGCGGCATCAGCCCTGACCAACAGCTGAAACTCGCAGCCTTGACGTTCCGCAACCGAGGCAACGACTACTGGACGGGTCCTTTGACCAACGACGGCTCGGCCGAAATCGATGCTGAGGTCTGCAACCAGTACGACGAGTTCTTTGTGTCGACGCGTTCCGACGCGCAGCGTCACCGTCAGTACTTTGACGCGGTGGCGGGTGGCACGGTGGACGAGGAGTTCCCCGACGGTTATGCCATGCCTTCGTATTTCCGTGACTATCCTGCACACGGCAACACGGAAGCCAATCAGGACTATTACCTCGCACCTTTCAAGGACTACGACGGCGACGGATTTTACTCTCCTGACAACGGCGACTACCCCTGGTACGACTTCTTGCAAGAAATCGACTGCAAAAACCGAAAGCGTGAGGACATCGTCCCCCTTTACGGTGACCGCAACTTCTACTGGATCTTCAACGACAAGGGCAACGTCCACTCGGAGTCCCAAGGCGAGCCCATCGGCATGGAAATCCGGGCACAGGCTTTTGCGTTTTCGACCAACGACGAGGTCAACAACATGACCTTCCACAACTACGTGCTCATCAACCAAGGAACCCAAACCCTGGCCAACACCTACTTCGGAGTGTGGGTGGATGCCGATGTGGGTACTGCCACCGACGACTACGTGGGATGCGACGTGCAGCGCGGTTTGGGCTACAGCTACAACGGCGATGCGGTGGACGAACCCTCTTCCAGCTCTCAAGGCTACGGGGAGAACCCCCCTGCGGTAGGCATCGATTTCTTCGAGGGGCCCTACCAAGATGTGGACAGCATCGACAACCCCTTGACGACCAACTTCAGCAATGCCATTGACTCTTTGGGCATTCCGTATGAAGGCATTGGCATTGGCTACGGAGATGGCATCGTGGACAACGAGCGCTTCGGCATGCGTCGCTTTGTGTACTACAACAACAGCGGCAACTCCATCAACGGTGAGCCTTCCACGCCACTCCACTTCTACAATTACATGAATGGCATTTGGAAGAATGGCCAAAAAATGGCATACGGAGGTGACGGTGTGAGTGCGGCGACAGGAGCGAACTTGGACATCGAAGCAGATTACATGTTCCCTGGAGACACCGACCCCTTCAACTGGGGTACGGGTGGAACCACGGTGGATCCATGGACCGAGGTCACCTCAGGCAACCCCCCTGCCGACCGACGCTTCATCCAGGCTGCGGGACCGTTTACACTCGAGCCGGGTGACTACAACAACATCACGATGGGTGTGGTCTGGGCGCGAGCGACAGCAGGTGATCCAGAAGAAAGTGTCAAGCTCATGCGCATTGCGGATGACAAGGCGCAGGCGTTGTTTGACAACTGCTTCGAGATTGTCTCCGGACCGGATGCGCCTGACGTGACGGTTCAGGAGTTGGAGAACGAGCTCATCCTGTACCTGACCAACGACAACCCTTTGTCGAACAACTACCAGGAAGATTACTTGCAGTTCGATCCAGGGATTCCCAAGTTTGACATTGAGGGCGAGTTGTACGACAGTTTGAGCCGGTCGTACTCGTTCGAGGGCTACCAAATTTACCAACTCGCCAACAGCGAGGTTTCTCCAGCCGACCTTGGGGACATCGACCAAGCCCGTCTCATTTTCCAATGTGACGTGGCCAACGACATTGACGTAGTGGTCAATTACATCCAAGACAACGACATGGGACTGCCCGTGCCGACGTTGATGGCCAACGGCGAGAACGACGGGGTTTCCCACAGCTTCCGTGTGACCACAGATGCCTTCGCCCAAGGCGACAACGCGCTCATCAACCACAAGACGTACTACTTCATGGCGTTGGCCTACGGCTACAACAACTATGAGGAGTACGACCCCAACACAGGTTCAGGACAAGATGTCCAGTACAAAGCTTCTCGCAAGGCTGCCGTGGGTTCCATCCGCGTGTACAGCGGCACGCCGCACAAGCCCACGCCCGAGTCGGGTGGTTTGATTCAAGCTGCCGCCTACGGCGACGGGGTGACCTTGACCCGCCTGGAGGGCCAAGGAAACGGCCTCAATGACGTGGCTTTGACGGTGGAAAGCGAGGAAGCCTTGGTGGCCAGTGGCAACGGCAAGCTCGCCGAAGTGACCTACGAAGGTGGCCGCGGACCGGTCTCGATTCGTGTGGTGGATCCGCTTTCTGTGCCCAATGCAGAGTTTGAACTTCGCGTCTTGGGTGAAGCCGGCAACCTCAGCGAGGGCGAAGACGTGGAGTGGGTGCTCACCAACACCACGATGCTTGACACGGCCACAACGTCCAGCGACTCGGCCAAGGCCATCGTGACGAGCGACCGCACCATCGATGTGCTGAACGAACAGCTCATCTTGGAGTGGGGCTTGGGAGTGACCGTGCACCAGCAGGTGTATCCCTCCGGCACCGACATTGCCGCACCACTGGGATCTTCCATCACCTTCGCCAACGCACAGGAGCCTTGGCTCTTGGGGTTGCCTGACGGCGAAGGCTTCACCGAGGACAACTGGAT
>CBFHRO010000061.1:0-12034 GCA_965658245.1 uncultured Flavobacteriales bacterium | reverse complement strand
CGGAACGCTGGTGGGTTTGGCCCCCTCGGCGACCACCCCGTGGTTGAGCTTCACCTCCGATGACAACCGCTTGAGGCTCGACCTGCAGCAGGGTGTGCCGTGGTTGGTCGAGAGGTATGTGGTGGAACGCCAAATCCCAACCGGAGGTCCCTACGTCGTCCTCGACACTGTCGAGTGGCCCATGTACGTGGATTCCAATCTGGTCAATGGCGCCACCTACTGTTACCGCGTGACCACCTTAGGGGCGTACGACGACCCCACCACAGAGACGCCGCTTGTCAATCTGAGCCAGGAAGCGTGTGCGCAGCCGTTCGATTTCACGGCGCCCTGCGCCATGAGGTTGGAGGTGACTGCCGACTGTCAGGTGGAGCGGGATACATTGCGTTGGTCCCCCGTTCCGGGCTGTGAATCCGACGACATCGTGGGTTACAACGTGTATTGGGCTCCTTTTTTGGGAGACTCGCTGACGCTTTGGCGGGAGGTGAATCAACCGGACGACACGGTGACGATCTTCAACGAAGACGACGTGCTCGGCACCATTGCCGGGTGTTTTGTGGTGACGGCGTTGGACAGTCTGATGCCGGGTCCAGACGGCACACTGCGAAGAAACGAGGGTGTGGGCCGCGACACGGTTTGCGTGGACAACTGCCCGTATTATTTCCTGCCCAATGTGTTTTCTCCCAATGAAGATGGCCCCAACGACGTCTTCAGGGCCTATCCGTGGAAGTTTGTGGACAGCGTCCATGTGGTCATCCACAACCGATGGGGCGAACTGGTGTTCCAAACGAGCGACCCTGAAGTCGGCTGGGACGGAACCTACTTGGAGACAGGAGAAGACCTGCCCGAAGGCGTGTACTTCTATGCCGCGACGGCCTACACACGTCGATTGGTGGGGGTAGTCCCAGAGCGATTCAGCGGGCAAGTCCATCTGATTCGAGGGGGCGCGCGGTCTTCGGACTGAGGCGCGTTGTTCCCGGCCGCCGACGGGGACTGGGGGGGGAGGTGTACTTTTGGGCCATGTTCACCGGAATCATTGAAGCGCAAGGAGAGTTGGTCGCATTGCGCCACGAGGGAACCAACGTTCATTTGGAGGTGCGCGCCCCGTTCACCTCCGCGTTGCAAATCGACCAAAGCGTGGCGCATGATGGCGTGTGCTTGACGGTGGTGGCCATCGACGGGGACGTGTACACCGTGACAGCCATCGAAGAGACGTTGGCCAAAACCCACCTCGGGTCATGCCAAGTCGGTCACGTGTTCAACCTGGAGCGCTGCGCTGTGGTGGGGGACCGAATTGATGGCCATGTGGTGCAAGGGCACGTGGACACGACAGGCACCTTGGCCTCCGTGGAAGAACGCGACGGCAGCTGGATTTTGACGATTGAACATCCGCACACCATGGAGTGGATGACCGTACCCAAGGGCAGCATCGCGCTGAGCGGCATCAGCCTGACGGTGGTCGACAGCGCCCCGGGTCGTTTCACCGTGGCCATCATCCCCTACACTTGGGAGCACACGAATCTCCACCAGACACCCATTGGGTCGCCCATGAATCTGGAGTTCGACGTCATGGGCAAGTACGTGGCCCGTTTGCTTGACGCCCAACTCAACGCGAGGGGCGTGGGCGGAGCGTGAAGTTTTGGCCCAAATAGACCCGTCTCACCGTCTCGTCGTTGGCCAATTCCTCGGCGGTTCCTTCTTTGAGAATCTTGCCTTCAAACAGGAGGTACGCCCGGTCGGTGATGTGCAAGGTTTCCTGCACATTGTGGTCGGTGATCAACACGCCAATGCCTTTGTGGCGAAGTTGGTCGACGATGTGTTGGATGTCCTCCACGGCAATGGGGTCGACGCCCGCAAAGGGCTCATCCAGCAGGATGAATGACGGGTTGGACGCCAGGGCCCGGGCAATTTCGGTGCGTCGACGTTCTCCGCCCGACAACACGTCTCCCGGGCTTTTCCGGACGGTCTGAAGGCTGAACTCATCCAGCAAATTCTCGAGGCGCGCTGCGGCCTCTGCCTTGGACAGAGATTGCAACTCAAGGATGGCCGCAATGTTGTCTTCCACGCTCAGGCTTCGAAACACACTGGGCTCTTGAGGCAGGTAGCCGATGCCCTTTTGGGCTCGAACGTACATGGGGTCCTTGGTGACTTCGTCCTGCCCCAAATGCACCTGCCCCCCGTCTGGCTTGACCAAGCCCACCACGGCATAGAAACTGGTTGTCTTGCCCGCCCCATTGGGGCCCAACAATCCCACGACTTCGCCGGGGGCCACGCGAAACGACACGTGATCCACGACCGTTCGTTTGCCGTACGTCTTGACGAGGTTGGAAGCCACGAGATCCATGGGGCAAAGGTCGGTCAAAGTTCCACTCCCACACCCACGCGCAATCCCCATGCCTCGCGCATGCCGTCCGTCGTCGGGGTCACGCGGTGGTGAACGTCCAGCCGCAGGACATTGAAGATGTTCTCCACCCCAAACACCGCTTCCGCGTACCACCCATCGAGACCGGAGGTGGTGGACGGCATGTCCGTGATGGTTTCATGCCGGGCATCCCACGAGCTCAGCACGCCTTTGATGCCCACGACCTCGCGAAGTCGGAGGCGCTTGATTCCGGGAAGGCGACCCAAGACGAGCCCTTCGCCATGCCATTCGGCACATCCCCGCACCCATCGGTCGCTCGCAAATTCCATGAAGCGAAGCAAGTTGAACGCTTCGTTGATGCTCAGGGCCGTTTCGTTGGCGGGCTGCAATTCGGTCAACACGACGGGAGCGCGTCCCGTGTACATGCCACCTTGAGACCACCATTCAACGCGTCCAAGGGGACCCAGACGTCGGGTGCCTTCGGCATCGAGGGTCCAACGCTGGTAGTTGAATTCGCTTTGCAAGATGCCAGGCATCCCCAGCGTCACCGTCCCCGTCAGAATGGGCCAGTTGGAGCCAAGGCTGACGCGTTCAAACGCGCCCGAGACGAATTTCTCGTTGCGGGCATACCGTGTTTGCAACGTCAGTTCGGCGGTCACAAGTGGGGCAGTCCCCGTGGGATCACTTTCCCGGACAAACAACACCTCACCACGTGGCGCCACGCTTCGGTGCCGGAACTCCACCGATTGACCCCAGCCAGACCCAAACTCGTGCAAGAAACTCAATTCGGTGCGTGTGACTTCGCTCAGACGGTCCAAAGTGTCGAGTTGCAAGGCGCTGTTCAGACCATTGCCTTGGTCAAAAAAGCCCATCATCCCCAGTTGGTCAATGTCCCGGGTGTGCTCAAAAAACAACTCGGTTCGTGGAGACTTGCGGAGAATCCACTCCGCCGACGCCCCGTATTTCCATCGACGGTCCATGGTTCCGTAGGCCGCGAAGGATCGCAGCCACACTTTGCGGGAGAAGTCGTTGCTTGTTTGAATGCCGAGGCTGAAGCGATTTCCTTCGATGGCGTTGCGGCTGAAGGCGTCGAAGTAAGGCCCGAATTCGAGGGGGCCTTGGATGACATACCCCGTGCCAGCGAGCATGGCGAGACCCTCGAGAAAATTGTATTGCGGCATGTTTTGAATGGTGTCCACCATCCAATAAGTGGTTGCCGCCCTCGGGGTCAAGGGGCTTGGGCGAATCTTCCGCCATTCTTCTTCGAGCACGTCATTGGAACCCTTGGCGAAACTCATGTCCTTGGGGCTGGTCCACACGGAATCGGGCCAGGCTTCTGCCACCTTGAAGTTGGTGTTGACAATGGTTTGGTGGCTGTAGATGCCCATGCCCCCCTCGCGCAGGCTGACGTCGGCGAGGTTTTCTTCGCGGGCCAAAACCCATCGGTCCTCGTGTTGTTCGTACGTCTGACTCCAGGCGTAGTTCCGGACAAAATTGACATCGGCCCCTTCGCTGATTTTGGCCTCGACATGGCGCAGACCCAAGGTGAGGGTGTCAATCCACATCTCCCCCTCGAAGGTGAGCTCGCCGCGGCGGCGGGGCACAAACGCCAGGTGAAAGCAAGGCCTGTTGCCGTGGTCGAGGGTGTCGAGGATGTAGTAGCGGTAGTGGACGTTGCCTCGGTCGTGCAGGGGGCTGGTGAAGGCTTTGTCGAGCAACAACATTTGGTTCTCGTACAAATTGATGTTCAAGAACTCCGACTGCACGCTGGAGGTGTTCTCGCCGTTTTGCATCCACGTGGCGCGCGCGGCTTCGATGCGCTTTTCACGTCGCCGCTTCTGCGTTCGCAAGGTGCCGGCGACTTCCGTGACGAAGAGCGGCAGCGCCACGCGGCTTTCGGAGGAATCGAGGTGTTCCCAAACCCATGAAAAGGGACCCCAAAATCGCCGTTCCGGCAATTTTTCAGGATAGTCGTTGAAGGCCACTTCTTGGATCTCGTAGAAGTCGTGTTTCAGCGCCGGGATGCGGGTCGGGTCGTTGGTGTCCTTGGCTTCGGCCACCCGCTGCATCAAGGGCTTGGCGGGATTCACCGCTTTTTTGTCAGGCCGAACCACGGCCGCTTCAAGGTCGACGCTGCGGGCCTCGAGCGCCACATTGATGACCTGCGGCACGTCGCGTTGCAAGGAGATGGTTTGGCTTTGATACCCCAAACACGAATAGTGTGCCCGGGTGACCCGCTGGCCGCCAGCCTCGAGAACGTACAGGCCGTCCATGTCGGTCATGGTGCCGGTGCTGGTTCCAGCAAAGCTCACATTGACGAAGGGGAGGGGCGTTCCTGTGGCCCCGTCAAACACGCGGCCTGACACGGCGGTTTGGGCGTTGACGGTGAGGCTGGCCGCCCACAGAATCCAGGTAAGAAGTCGTTGCATCAGGGGTTCCGTCGTTTGTCCTGACGGCGGGCAATCCAAATGCCCATTTCATAAAGCAACAACACCGGCATGGAGACCAGAATTTGGCTGGTCACATCGGGAGGGGTGATGACGGCTGACAACGCGAGAATGCCCACCAGCGCGTGGCGACGGTAGGATTTCAGCATGGGTGCCGTGACCAAGCCCGCCTTGCTCAAGAAGAACACCAAAACGGGAAGCTGAAACACCAAGCCCGCGGCCAGGGTGATGCTGGCCACGGTCTTCACATAGCTCATGACGGCGATGCGCGAGGCCACATCCCCGAGTTCATAGTTCCCCAAGAACTGAAGACTCAATGGTGCGATGAGGTAGTACCCAAACGCCACGCCCATCGCGAACAGCACGGAGGAGGCCAAGCCCGCGCCGCGCGCCGCGTTGCGTTCTCCCGATTTCAAGGCGGGTCGCACAAAGGCCCATCCCTGATGAATCAGCACGGGAAAGGCCAAAATCAGTCCGCCCACCACGCTGACGATGAGGTGGGCCGAGAAGTTGCCAAGCATCGTGGTGTTGATGAGCTCATAGGAGATCTTCTCCACACACAGCGCGTCTCCCGAGCCGATGGCATGCGACAGGGCACACCACGCGCGGTAGCTGATGAAATCGGTGTTGCGCGGCCCAAACAGAATCGCATCGAACACCCAGTCTTTATTAACGAAAAGGACGATGGCCGCCACAAGAACAGCCACGACCGAGATGAACAACCGACGTCGCAACTCTTCGAGGTGGTCGAGAAACCCCATTTGGGCTTCGTCGTGGGCCTGGTCCATCGCCATGGTGCGAAGTTAAATCAACCCTTCGCGCAGGCAATCGTGCACGTGCACCATGCCGAGGTAAGTTTTCCCATCCATGACAATCACTTGGCTGATGCCTTGGGCTTGCATCCATTGGGCGGCTTCTGTAGCCAGGGTGGTCGAAGGCAGCACTTTGGGAGAGGGGGAGGCCAAATCTCCCGCACGCTTTCCTTCCACGCTCCCTTTCACCATGGCCCGACGCAAGTCGCCGTCGGTGACGATGCCGGCAAGTTGGTGGTCTGTTCCGGCGCGCCACACCAAGGTGGCACCGTAACGGCCTTCCGACATCACCTTCAGCAAGGTGGGCACGTCGTCATCTTCACGTACCGCAGGCCGCCTGTGGGAATCCACCAATTGGGCCAGCGTCCAAGTCAGGGCCTTTCCGAGGGTTCCGGCGGGGTGGTTCTTGGCAAAGTCGTCGGGTTGGAAACCGCTCCGTGCCATCAAGGCCATCGCCAAAGCGTCCCCGAGGGCGAGTTGAAGCGAGGTGCTTGTGGTGGGCGCCAAATCAAACGGACACGCCTCTTCTTCGACCGCCACGTCGAGCACCACGTCGGCGGCCTTCCCCAGGGGAGATTCCGGACGCGCAGTCATCGCCACGATGCGGCATCCTCTGTGGGTCAAGGAGGGAAGCAATTGGATCACCTCCTCGCTTCCGCCGCTCTTCGACAGGCACAAGATGACGTCCTCGGCATCCACCGCGCCGACATCGCCATGCAAGGCCTCTCCAGCATGCAGGAACAACGACCGGGTGCCGGTGGAGTTGAGGGTGGCGGCGATCTTGGCCGCGACGTGCGCACTCTTGCCCACGCCAGTCACAACCACATTTCCTTTCGCAGTTGCGAGCGTTTCCACAGCCAAGCCGAAAGAATCATCCAGAGCCTTGGCGGCGCGCTGAAGGGCCTCGGCAGCCAAGGTCAAGGCACGGCGCCCAATGTTCACGTGACCCGAAGAGCCGACGTGTGAATTTGTGGAAGAAGAGGGGGTGCTCACGTGCTTGTTTTACGTATATTTAATGAAGCAAAGTTACTGCCTTCCAATGAGCCTGGTTGAGTTGGCGCCCCAAGAGGCGCTGAAAGCATTTTTCGGATTCGATGAATTCAAGGGTGAGCAAGAAAAAGCCATCCTCAGTGTCCTTGAGGGGCGTGACACGTTCGTGATCATGCCCACTGGAGGAGGCAAATCCATGTGCTATCAACTCCCGGCGTTGATGATGGACGGCGTGGCTTTGGTCATCAGCCCTCTGATTGCCTTGATGAAGAATCAGGTGGACGCCATTCGGGGCCACCATGAGGACAAACGCGTCGCCCACTTTTTGAACTCATCCCTGGGTCGTTCTGAGGCCGAGCGCGTGAAGTTGGACGTCGCCGAAGGGTGGACCAAGCTCCTGTACGTCGCGCCTGAGAGCTTGACGAAGGCCGAGACCATCGAGTTTTTGAAATCGGTCCGCGTCAGTTTTGTGGCTGTGGACGAAGCCCACTGCATCTCGGAGTGGGGTCACGATTTCCGTCCGGAGTACCGCCGCATCAAGCCCATTGTCAAAGGCATTGCCGATGTGCCCATCATGGCGCTGACGGCCACAGCCACCCCCAAGGTTCAGCAGGACATCCAAAAGAACCTGAGCATGGTGGATGCGGTGGTGCTGAAATCTTCCTTCAACCGGGACAACCTCTTCTATGAGATTCGTCCCAAAAAGGATGCGCTGAAGCAAATCGTGCGCCATTGCCTTCAAAACGTCGGCAAGAGCGGCATCATTTATTGTCTCAGCCGGAAAAAAGTGGAGCAGATTGCCGACACGTTGCGCGTCAACGGTGTGAAGGCGTTGGCCTACCACGCGGGCATGGACAGTGGACAGCGAAGCAACATTCAAGACCAGTTCTTGATGCAGGACGTGGACGTCATTGTGGCCACCATCGCGTTTGGCATGGGCATCGACAAACCGGACGTCCGGTTTGTCATCCATTACGACATGCCCAAATCGTTGGAAAGCTATTACCAGGAGACAGGTCGCGCAGGTCGAGATGGCGGGGAAGGCCGATGCATCGCTTTCTACAGCCACAAGGACATCGACAAACTCGAAAAGTTCCTCCAAGGCAAACCCATCGCGGAACAAGAAGTGGGCATGCAGCTCCTTCAAGAGGTCATGGCTTACGCCGAGACGTCGACAAGCCGTCGCAAGTTCTTGCTGCACTATTTCGGTGAGGAATTTGACGAAGTTCATGGGCCCGGCGCCATGAACTGCGACAACAGCCAGAACCCGCCCGATTTGGAAGACCGGCAAGAGGAAGTGCACCTTCTGCTCAGTGCCGTGCTTGAGCACAAGAACAAGCATCGGATGGGATTCTACACGTCCCTGCTCACGGCCACCAAGAACCGCCAAATGGAGGACTACGGGGCCGTGGACAGTGCGTTTTGGGGACGAGGCAAAGAGGAAGGCCTCGAGTTTTGGCAGGGCATTGTCCGCCAGACAGTGGTGCTGAATTACCTCGCCAAGGAGGTGGAGAAATACGGGGTCCTTCACTTGACCGACAAAGGGCATGCCTTCATCGCTTCTCCAGAGCCCGTCATGCTTGCCAAGCAGCGGGATTTCAGTGATGTGGACTCGGGCGACTCCTTGGCCCAAACCCGCGGCGACAGCGGCGGCGCTTTGGACCCCAAGCTTCGTGGCATGCTCACCGAGCTTCGCAAAGAAGTCAGCGCCGAGAAGGGATTGCCGCCTTACGTGATTTTCCAGGACATCAGTTTGGATGAAATGGCCACGCACTATCCCATGACTCCCGATGAGTTGTTGCGGATCACGGGTGTGGGTTCGGGAAAGGCGGCCAAATTTGGGGAGCCCTTCACCACACTCATCAAGAAGTATGTCCAAGACGAGGGCATTGAGCGCGACGACACCTTGCTGGTTCGAAGCAGTGGATCCAAGTCGAGCAACAAAGTGACCATCATTCAGCTGATGGATCGGAAGATGAACCTCGATGACATTGCTGCAGGCATTCACGGCAACCGCGACCAAGTCCTTGACGAGATCGAGGCCATTGTCAGCGCGGGCACCAAGGTCAACTTGGATCACATCCTGGAAGAGAGCTTGGACGATGAATGCCTCGAAGAGTTGTTCGAATTCTTCACCGAGTCGGAAGACGAAGGCCTCGCCGCAGCATTGGAGGAATTCGACGACGCTTATTCAGAAGAAGAACTTCGCCTCGCCCGCATCAAGTTCTTGTGCGAGGTCGCACACTGACCCCACCCTTGCCTTTCTTTTTGGGATTTTGGAGCGGCCTACCGCTCGACGATTTGGCATTTACCGCTCGACAGTAGCCGCTGCAAAGGCCATGAGTCCCGCCCCGATTTTCAATGCGTTTTCGTCCACATCGAAGGTGGGGGTGTGAAGTCCGTGGGTGCCGTGGTCGTTCCCTTCTTCCGGTGAGGCGGTCCCCAACCGATAGAAACATCCTGGAATTTCGTTGGCGAAGTAGCTGAAGTCCTCGGCAGTCATCCGAATGTCGAGGTCGTGGACGCGGTCGGCCCCGAGGTATGCGATGGCGGCTTGTTTGAATCCCCCGGCCAAATCCACGTCGTTGTGCACGTGTGGGTAGCCGTGGCGAATTTCCAGATCGGCCTCACATCCATGCGCTTGCGCAGTGCTGTGGATCAAGGTGGTGAGGAGGTCGTGTGCGCGTTGTCGCCACGCTTCATCCATGGAGCGAAACGTGCCCTGAATGGCCACGCTGTCCGGCAAGACATTGGTGGCGCCAAGGGCTTCCACACGCCCAAACGACAGCACGGATGCCACGCCTGGAGGACACAATCTGGAAATGGCCTGCTGGGCAGCCACGATGATCGCGGATGCAGCGAGAACCGCGTCTTTGCACAAATGGGGCAGGGCGGCGTGCCCGCCCTTTCCTTGGACCGTCAAGTGAATCTCATCGGCGGAAGCCATATAGGCACCCCCGCGGACGCCGACGTGACCTGCGGGCAATTGGGGGTACACGTGCTGTCCAAGGATGTGGGCAGGCGTAGGGTGGGCCAGCACGCCGGCAGCCACCATGCCTTTGGCGCCTCCCGGAATGCGCTCTTCTCCTGGCTGGAAGATGCAGCGCACCGTTCCCTTCCATGCTTCACGCGTGGCTTGAAGAAGTTGAATGGCCCCGAGGAGCGACGTCGTGTGGACGTCGTGTCCGCATGCGTGCATGACGCCGGGTCGTGTTGAGGCGTATGGCACGTCGTTGGCCTCCAGAATGGGCAAGGCGTCCATGTCCGCCCGGAGTGCCACCAACCGTGACCCGGGGTCCACGCCGTGGACGTGGGCGACAATGCCGGTGTCGGTCACGTGGGTTTGGTGTTCAATGCCCCATTCAGTGAGCTGCTTGGCCACAAACGCCATGGTCTCATGCTCCTGAAAAGACAGTTCAGGATGGGCATGGAGGTGGCGGCGAAGGGCCACCCATTCCGGATGAAGCGTTTCCGAGAGCGATTGGATGCGCGATTGAAGGGTCATGGGAAGAGGGTGGGTTTGAGTTGGGTCCAGGCCGTGTAAAGCATCCGGCAGGAAGCGTACAGCATGACGGCGCCAAACACGAGCTTGACCCACGCTTCCGACAATTTCAGACTCCACTTCGAGCCGGCATAGGCGCCCGCCACAAACGTTACGCACAAGATGGCAGCGAAGGACCAGTGCACCTCGCCTGCACGATGGTATTGCATGACGGCGAGGATGCCCACTGGAGGAAGCATCATGGCCAGGCTCGTGCCTTGCGCTGCGTGCTGTCCCAAGCCGAGAAAAGCCATCATGGCCGGCACGAGGATGAGGCCTCCGCCCACCCCCACAAACCCGGAGGCGATTCCAGCAAAGAGCCCAATGGCCAACAAAGTGATGAGGGTCGTGGGGTCAAGGGGCATGGGTCAAAAATCAAAGTTCAGCGACAAGGTAAAACGGCGAGGCAACGTGATGCCATCGTCCACGCCGTAGGCCCAATCGGCCGCCAGCCAATAGCCCAGGAACCGGGATCTTACCCCAAACCCGAGGTCGTACAAAATGGGTTCGCGGTTGTTGTTCACCGTGATGGTGATGGGGTTGGCCTCGACCGTCACGAAGTTGAAGGTGTTGTCGTCCGTGTACGGGTGCAGCCCGGTCCATGCCGCACCGACATCGGCAAAGGCCACGGCCTGCAAGTGTTTCAAAAAGTCGGATTTGCCCGCGCTGTTGAAGAAGAAGGGCAGTCGGATTTCGGCATTGGCAATCGCCACGTTGGCCCCATTGCGTACGTTGTTTTGAAATCCGCGAAGGGGTGTGATTCGGGCTTGGTAGGTGAAGGGAATGTCAGGGTCGACGGCGGTATTGGCATTCCCTGCGAGGGACAAACTGTTGTCGGTACCGCCAAGCATGTGAAGCAATTTCTTCTGGCCAATGGACCAATCGCCCGCCATCCGCAAGGCCAGGATGCTGGGGCCGACGAGGGGGATGTATCGCCGGGCGTCAAAGCCGACCGTCCCAAAGGTCCAGCCCGCTTCGGGAACTTCGAGGCTGCCTTCCGCGGCCGTGGCAGTGCCGACCCCGTCGATGAACCATTCTGCCCACACACGCGCCCGAAAGCCGTGGTGAATGTTGAGCCTTGGACTTCGAATGTCGTCGTGGACCCACGCCACCTGCAGTCCCAACTGTTCGCCTGTGCTGTTCGCGGAGGTCAAGGAAAACAGGTCCGTCCCTTGGATGACGTCGCGGTTGAATCGTGCGGCCAGCCCCCAACGAAGGCTTCGCACTTCATCGAAGGCCCACCGCCACTCTCGTCTCAGCAGGTGGGTCGCCGTTTCCACAAGTTGCCCGGTCGAGGGGTCGATCCTGGCACTGGATTGCCGTTGAAATGAGATCTCCTTGTCAACCTGTCCCTCCAAATTGACGAATGCCAACCCAAAAAACGTGTTGGACAAGTTCACAGGAATCGTGTAGCCTCCTACAATGTGACGGTCGTCCATGAGGTCGCTGATTCGAATTTCCGTGGCGTTGCCGAGTCCGGGCTGTGCATTGACCTGCCCGTTGTAGGGCTGATAGAACGACGTGCCAAACGTATTGTTGAGTTGCGTTTGCAACTTGTCCAACGCGTAGTTCAGTCGGTGGTTTTTGGGGATGAGTCGGGCCCACGATGGTGCGTCGTCTTTTTCATCACGCGCCGTGGTGTCTGGGACGGAGGGCTTTTTTTCGAGCTCAAAGACGTAATTGCGGTAATCGATTTGCGTGTTGTTCCAATCTCGGGACCAATCGGGCAGGGCGCTGGGGTACGGCGAAGTCTCGGCCATGGATGGGACGAGGTCTGTGGGCTGCAGGTGGATTTGGGACACTTCCGGCAAGGGGATGGGCAGGACGTGGTTTTGGCCTGCACGTTGTGCCGAAACCCACAGGGTCTCGTTGTGCATGCACACTT
>CBFHRO010000060.1:0-12113 GCA_965658245.1 uncultured Flavobacteriales bacterium | reverse complement strand
TCCGACCGCCATCACAAATCGTTCCAGCCCGCCATCACGTCGGTCAAAACCTCCACCTCATTGCCCACTTTCGCATAGGACAATCTCCCCAAATGTGTGGTGACGTGGTAGCCATCCAAGCCACTGATGGCCGTCGTTCCAGCCCGTCCCAAATCGACATAACCGTCCTCGGCCAGAGCGCGCCCGTCGACCTCCACCCATTGCACATCGAGCACCATGAAGTGACATCGGTTCGGCAACACCATGTCCTCCGTCAAAGTCAGTCCCATGCGCACGCGCGCCTCCGACACTGCCGGGGCTTTCCACGTCCCCTCCACACCACACGGCGTCAACCCCACAGCCTCAAACTCCGACACCTCTGCTGGGTACCGCGCACTGCACTGGTGCGCTTTGGCCACCCATGCCACGCCAATGTGATTGAAGGTGCACTGGCCCGTGGCGATCAAGTTCTTGTACGTGTGGGCATCGTCGCCGGGTGGTCGAAGGACCATGCCCATTTGGGCGGGACTTGATCCCAAGTGCACCACCGAACTCACAACACTCAAATTGTGAGCGCCTTCCGGGTCCGCAGACCCCACAAGGGTGGCACTCTTGAATCCACTCAAGCTGTTGACCGTCCGTGCACGCTTTCTGGAAGGCCACGCGTCAAGGTCTTCCCGGGTCCACCGGACCATGTCCACCTCTCCGCTCATCGCACGGCGCCCATCCCGGCATCGACCTGCATGACCTGCCCGGTGATGCCTGCGGCATGCTCCGAAACCAAGTACGCTGCCGCCGAGGCCACTTCGTCCGCCGAGAGCACCTTCTTCAACGGATGACGATCCGCCGAGGCCTCTCGCTTGGCGTCGTTGCCCAGCAAGCTCGCCGCCAAGCTCGTGTCCGTCAAACTCGGCGCCACCGCGTTGACTCGAATGTCCGGCGCCCACTCCGCGGCCAACGTCCGCACCAAGCCTTCCACGGCGCCCTTTGACGCTGCGATGCTTGCGTGGAACGCCATGCCCGTTTGTACCGCCACGGTGCTGAACAGCACCACGCCAGGCTTGGCCCCGTCCACAGCACCCGCTTTGAGCAGGGCGTGGTTGGCCTTGAGCGTTTGGACTGCGCCCAGCACGTTGATGCGGAAATCGTCTTGGAATTGCTCCGGCTTCAAGCCGCGCAATGGCTTGAGCTTGATGGTGCCTGGACAGTAAACCAACCCGTCCAATGTGTCGGCAAAGCCGGACAAATCACACGGATGCTCCACCGCATCAAAGACCAAACTCTGGTAGTTGGGGTGCTCTCCTCCTTCGCGTTGCACGCCCGTTCGGGACACGCCAATGATCCGCACGCCTTGGCCCAACAGCTGCTCACGAAGGGCAGCTCCGATGCCTCGGCTGTCCCCAACAATCGCCACCGTCCTCATGACTTCTCGGATTGAAGGGCAACCAACTTGGCTTCCACCTCAGCGGCTTGCGCCACCAACGCGTCTGACTTGGCACGGTCCACCGTGCTCATTTTGTGGGCGCGGGCCAACAGGTCCGCATGCTCCTTCCGAAGCTTCTCCACGGGGTCTTTTTTAAAGAGTCCAAACATGCCCACACAACACCCCAACCGGGCATCGTGTTCGCGCGGTCAGGCACTCAACCGAGGTCCGCGAGCTTCTCTTCGAGCACGGCGATCTTGGCCAAGGCGTCGGCCTCCTTCTTGCGCTCGTTTTCGACCACTTGTTCCGGCGCACCGTTCACGAACTTCTCGTTGGAGAGTTTGCCGCGCACGCTGCGCAGGAAGCCTTGCTGGTAATCGAGGTCCTTTTGGACTTTGGCGCGCTCCGCATCAATGTCAAATCCTTCGCCAAACGGCACCGAGAACCGGTGCGTGCCCTGCACAAACCCAAACGCTCCCTTCACCTTCTCCGTCACGTGCTCAATGCCGCTCAGGTTGGTGAGGTGGGCAATCCAAGGCTCGAGGTGCGCTGGATACCCTTCTCCAAGTTGGACCTTCAGTTCGAGCTTCTCCTTGTTGGGGATGCCGTTGTCGTTGCGGATGTTGCGGATGGCGGTCACCACCTCCTTGGCCATGTCGATGTCAGACAAGATGGTCTTGTCGTACGCCGAGCGCTCCGGCCAAGCGGCCACGCACAAATCGTCGGCATGTCCGCTCCGCTCGTTTGTCCAATGCCACACTTCTTCGGTCAGGAAGGGCATGAAGGGATGCAACAATTTGAGCATGCGCTCGAACATATAGAGCGTCGCACGCTTGGTGGCTCCGTCAATCGGCTCGCCAAACGGCGGCTTGATGGACTCCAAGTACCAACTGCAGTACTCTTCCCACACCAAGCGGTACGTGGTCATGAGCGCCTCGCTCAATCGGAAGCTCGCAAACGCACTGTCCAACTCCTCCATGGCTTGCTGGCTTCGGGCTTCCATCCACGCCACGGCAGTGGCCGCCGCCTCTGGTTGGGCCTTCGTTTCGTCGACCTCCCACCCCTGAACAAGGCGGAACGCGTTCCAAATCTTGTTGGCGAAGTTTCGGCCTTGCTCGCAGAGCTTGTCGTCGAACGGCAAGTCGTTGCCCGCAGGCGACGTCAGCAGCATCCCGACGCGAACCCCATCCGCCCCGTACTGCTTCATCAGTTCGATGGGATCTGGGCTGTTGCCGAGACTCTTGGACATCTTGCGGCCCTTCTTGTCGCGCACAATGCCCGTGTAGTACACATTCTTGAATGGCGCTTCGCCACGGTAGTGGTAACCGCTGATGATCATGCGGGCCACCCAGAAGAACATGATTTCAGGCGCCGTGACGAGGTCGTTGGTGGGGTAGTAGTACGCCACCTCGTCCTCCTTGTGAAGGCCATCAAACACCTGAATCGGCCAAATCCATGAGCTGAACCACGTGTCCATCACGTCCTCGTCGCGACGCAAGTCCGCCAGGGTCATGCCGACGTTGCCCGACTTTGATCGAGCCTGCGCCAAGGCTTCTGCCTCGGTCCGCGCCACCACGTAATCTTCTTCTCCTTCGCCAAAGAACCACGCTGGGATTTGGTGACCCCACCACAACTGGCGGCTGATGCACCAGTCCTTGACGTTCTCCATCCAGTGGCGGTAGCTGTTCTTGAACTTGGGTGGGTGGAATTGAACCGTGTCGTTCATCACCGCCTCCAAGGCGGGCTTAGAAAGCTCTTCCATCGCCAAGAACCACTGCAACGACAAGCGTGGCTCAATCACGGCATTGGTGCGCTCACTGCGCCCCACCTTGTTGGTGTAGTCCTCCACCTTGACGAGGTTGCCGAGCTGCTCCAACTCTTCGGGGAATTTCTTCCGACACTCGAACCGGTCCATGCCTTCGTAGGCACCCGCCTCCGCAGACATGGTGCCGTCCGCGTTGATCGTGTCGATGGTCTCGAGCCCGTGCTTTTGGCCGAGGTCATAGTCGTTGGTGTCGTGGGCAGGGGTCACCTTCAGGCAGCCCGTCCCAAACTCAATGTCGATGTAGTCGTCCGCAATGATGGGCACCTCTCGGTTTACCACGGGCACGATGGCCTTCTTGCCCACGAGGTCTTTGTAGCGCTCGTCGTCGGGATGCACGCAAATGGCCGTATCCCCCATGATGGTCTCAGGGCGCGTTGTTGCCACTGTGATCCAGCGGTCTTGCTCTCCTGAGATGGCGTAACGTACATAGTAAAGCTTGCCGTGCTCTTCCGTGTGGATGACCTCCTCGTCGCTGAGCGCTGTCAGGGCCACAGGGTCCCAGTTGACCATGCGCACGCCACGGTAAATCAATCCCTTCTCGTGGAACTCCACAAATGTGTCAATGACCCCTTTGTAGTAGCCCTCGTCCATGGTGAAGCGCGTGCGGTTCCAGTCGCAGCTCGCACCGAGCTTCTTCAGCTGCTCGAGGATGATGCCCCCGTGCTCGTGGGTCCACTCCCACGCGTGTTCTAGGAATTCGTCCCGCGAAAGGTCTGATTTTTTGATGCCCTTGTCCCTCAACCTGCGAACCACTTTCGCCTCAGTGGCGATCGACGCATGATCCGTTCCCGGCACCCAACAGGCGTTTTTGCCTTGCATGCGCGCCCGGCGCACCAACACGTCTTGGATGGTGTTGTTGAGCATGTGCCCCATGTGCAGCACCCCAGTCACGTTGGGCGGCGGAATGACCACCGTGTAGGGCTCACGCTCATCCGGCGTGGAGTGAAAGTGTCCCGCTTCAAGCCAATGGGCGTACCATTTGTCTTCAGTGAGGGTGGGGTCGTACTGCGCTGGAATGTTCATGGTGGCGTCGTCCGTGTTCGAGTTGGAGCACAAAAATACCCGCATTCAAACAACAAAGCCACCCCGAGGGATGGCTTTGGTTGAATCGAAAAGAATTCGGTTTATTGCTTTCCAGTCGTGGGCGCGCCTGCTGCAGGCTGCTTGACGGGAACCCCGCCGCTGTTGCCCAGGTCAGAGGCTTCCACCTTGCCCTTGATGCGAATGACCTTCGTCGGCTCATTTGAAGCGTTGGATGTGATGGTCACCGACTTGTTGATCGGGCCAATGCGCTTGGTGTCGTACTTCACCGTGATCGCAGACGTGTTGCCTGGGGCGATGGGCGACTTCTCACACTGAGGCACAGTACATCCGCAAGAGCCCTTGCAACGAGAAATGATGAGGGGCTCAGTGCCGCTGTTGGTCACGGTGAACTCACACGTGCCGTTCGCGCCTTGTTGAATGTTGCCGTAATCGTGGACGTCTTTGTCCAACGTGATGGCGGGACCCGTAACCACTTCTTGGGCAACACCCAATGTGACAATGCCCAACATCAAGGCACATGCTGCGAAAAACTGCTTCATAACGATAGAATTTGTTCTGTTGTTTGAGGGTTGAAGATAACAAAGAATGAAAACCAAACGGGCAACCTGTGTCACCACCACTTCATTCCTTCACATCTATTCAAATCTTGTGCCACGATTTGCCATCCGTCCCTGGACAAAAAAAGGGCCACCCGAAGGCAGCCCTTTTCCATGAAATGTCAATCGTATCAGTTGCAAGTGCTGCCGAAGAAGCTCAAGAAGGTGAGCAAGTCAGCCGTGGCCACTGCACCGTCACCATCGAGGTCACTTGGGCAGTCGTTGCCACCAACATTGCCGTCAAATTCGCAAGAGCCATTGTCGGTGTTGGCGATGGGGTCGTAGTTGGTCGCGTTGTCATACAAGCAACCTTCGACCACCAAGGTTCCGCAAGAACCATCGTCAATGCCGGCGTAGGGGTCAAACTCCAAGAAGGCAGGATCCGTGCAGCCTGACGTTGGGCAAGCATCGCAGCTGTTGTAGCACACCGCGTCGAGCATGGTGGCCCCTTCGATGGTCACCACACGGTTCACGAATTCCGCAGGAGGCGTCGTGCATGACTCTGAGCCGCTGAATGACTCCGCCAAACCCCAATCTGCATTCTGGATGAACTTGTATTCGTGGTCACCTGCAGGCAAGGAGATGGTCACTTCGTAAACACCGTCCATGTCGTCGTCGGACATGGGGTTCGACGTGTTGTTCCAGCCATTGATGGCGCCAGCCCATGCCACACCTGTTGTGCCTTCGGTGGTGTTCATGTCCACTGAGAAGACGACGTCGTACGTGCAGGCCAAGCTCAAGTCACAGGGGCTCGTGAAGTTGTTGGCGGTCGGATCGGCACAACCAATGCCGAAGTTGGCCATGGGTGCAGCCCAGAGGTACTGACCGTCCTCATTCACAGGAATGGGGGACTGCCAGAACTGGCCGTTGCCCACCATGGGGATGATGTTGCCCAATGCGGCCACGGTGATGTTGTCACCGCAAATGCCGAAGGAAACTGTGGAGGCCAAGGCCGCCAAATCACCGAGCAAACCGGTCGGGTCCGAAATGCCAGCCATGGTCAAAGGCGAAGTGCCGTCTCCGACAATCACGCCATTGATGCTCACGTTGGGATTCACACCGCCATCCGCTTCGCAACCGCCCGCCAACGCTTCAAAAGGCGTACCTGTCAAAGTCAAGCCCACAAGCCAAACGTCTGCTTCTCCAGTAGGGATGGTTGACGTTTCGAGGTAATCACATGATCCGTCGTCGGTCTGAGCCATGTTGTCATAGTTGCAAGCCATGGGGTCGGTGCAACCCGGGGCAATGGCGTTGCCGGCACAATCGTATCCAGCCTCAGCGTAGGTGCAGGAGCCATCATCTGAAGTGGCCAGTGCATTGTAGTTGCAAGCCTCAGAATCGGTGCAACCAGGACCCGCAGATGCCAAGCCAAGGAGGGCGGCCATGCGAGGCGCAGCGTAACCCACGATGGTGTCGCAGTACGCGCGGCCCTCAAGAGGTCCCATGTTGGGGTTCAGTGTCAATTGGGTCTGCGCAATGGTTGTGCCATTTGCGGCATCGACCAATTCCGTGGTCGCCACGTCCCACCACTGCCATGGAGCACCGTCAAAAGGCTGCGTAGGCTGGCCATTGACGTAGTTGTTCTTCACAGGGTAAAGACCGTCCCACCCCATGTTGCCGTTGGCGGTGGCTTGTGCAGAAAACACATCGGACAAACCGAGCGCCTGATAAACCGCGTTGTTGTTGGGAGCAGGCTGTCCATTGATTTCACCGTGGATGTCGTAAGCACCGCTCACCTCCACCACGTTTTCGTTGGTGGTGGGAACCACGAGCACACCTGTCGTGTAGGGGGCAAACTGGTCTACAGGAGACTGGAAGCTGATCATCGCAGGGTCACCCGCATCGAGCCAGTTCAAGTCACCCAATGCACCACCGAGGTTGACTTGGAAAGACACGTCTGAACTGTAACCGGGGTGGTTGGCAATGCAAAGCTGAACGGGGTCTGGCCCAAACACACCGGCAGGAGCGTAACCATCTGTGATCGCCTCAGGGTCACCATTGACAGCTTCGATCACCATGGGGATGTAGTCTGCCTGACCAGGCGTTCCAGTCCAGAACTTGGCGATGGGCGCACCCATGTCGTCGAGAATAATGTCGTTGTAGTCGCTGATGGTCGAGGCTGCGTAGCTCACGTAGCCGCCGGTGCCTTCACCGAGGTAACCGATCATGGATCCGTCGATGCCATAGGGATCGCCCATGGTGTCCTCTGACATTCGGAAGTACCGCACCGCGGTGCGTGCATCCTGGACCCCCCGGTAAGCCGCGTTGATCAATTGGTAGGTGCGCTCAGACTGAGTCGCCGCAAGCGGGTTCCATCCCAGGCGGTAGTCAATGGACGCCACCACATAGCCCATCTTGGCGTAGCGAGAGCAAAGTTCAACCGCCACCGAGTCGCTCTTGGTGCCGACTGCACTGCCGTTGAGGTACTGCGGCAAAAAATTGCCTGTGTGGATGTAAATCATCAAGGGACGATCCGTTTCCGTATCGCCAGCAGGTTCGTAGATGTCACAAACCAAGGGTTGCGCAGCGGGAGGCGCGCCTTGAAGCAAAGGCAAAACCGTCACGTTTGAACCGTACACGACGTCTGTCGTCACGTCCACGTCCGTGAACACCTCGTTGAGGTAGCGTACTTGAGCATCCAATTGGCTGAAAGCCAGAAGACTCAAGGCAAGGGTGAGAAACTTTTTCATAGGGTTGAATGGTTTGCGGTAAAGATATGCGATTTGGCCAGAATCAGTGTATGAAAGACACATTTTCGTCGACAAACAGAAGCCTGGTGTCGATAAGTAGCGAACTCAACCTCTTCAATTGACATCAATTGAAAGGCTCACATAGGCCAGGCGTCCGACTGTCGGGCCACCGTACGTTTCAATGTGCTCATTGCGCAGCAAATTGCTCGCCCCGGCCTTGACAGTCAAGCCTCGAGCATCGAATTTGTAGTTCATCTGGGCGTCCATCAAATCGTAACTGGGCACGAAACCGGTGAACTGGGGAGAGCCCTCGAACACAAAGCCCTGGACCCATCGGTAGTTGATGCCAAAGCCCCATGTATCCTTGTCCTTTGCGCTCAGTCCGCGTGCGGTCAATCCGACGTTGTACTTGTGCTCCGGCGTGTTGAATGCAGGAATGATGGGGTCATCCTCGTCCGTCTTCACGAGCTTGTTCCAACTGTAGTTGCCGTTCAAGGTGAAGTTGTCATCCAAGAAGTAGTTGAAACCAAGTGAGGCGCCTTGGGTTTGGACTTGGTTCAAACTGTTCGCGGCATACCGGTACACGTCCACGCCAGTGATGAATTCTGGGAAGGACGGATTCTCAAACAGCAAGTCCAGGCCCAGGTTGTAACCAATGAAGTTGGTGTACCAACTGAAGTAATAGTTGGCGTCGAGATAGAGCTTCTCACCGATCGTTGTGCGGTACCCAGCCTCCACCGTCCGAACCTGCTCGGGCTGCAAAGGCGCAATGTCGAAGTAGACCAGCGTATCCAAGTTGAACCCAATGTTCGACCCCGACGAGCTGTTGCGGTAATCGATGAAACTGGAGACGGTCACGAGGTCTTGGGCGCCGTTCAAGTTGCCCACCAACGTCGCCGGTCCCACATCGAGGAACAGGTATTGGTCGGCGAGGGTCGGATTTCGCAAGGCCGAGCTGAAACTCAAACGAATGAAATCTGTGGCCGTGGGGGTCCAAACAAGGGATGCTGCAGGGGACACAACCCAGCGAAAGTTTTGGTTTTTGTCGGCACGAACCGTGGCCGTGGCGATGAGTTTGTCCTCCAAGAAGTGACGCTTGATCCCTGTGTAAAGACCGATTTCTTGGTTGGTGATCACTCGGCCGTTGGTGTCTTCAAAAATGGTTCCGTCCGAGTCCGGCGTGTACCTCCGCGCATTGGCGCCCAATCGAATCTCATCGGCCCACCACGGCTTGAAAATCTTTTCGCCATGAACATGCACCAATGAGCTTTCATCAAAGAACCTCGTCCCCCCCTCTTCCTCGTTGTTCTTTCTGCTGGTCAAGTCGTTGAACAGCGTTTGAAATTCTGGCGAGCCGGGGGCCGCAAACCCAAGCGGATCTGTCGCCACGTCGGCCAACCCCGCAGTTCCGTTGTTGGTCCACGCCTGGACCTCGTCGTGCCACAACTGCAGGTTGTCCGCGTTGTCGGCATACCACTGCTCTTCGGCACCCTCCGGATACCCCGCCACAGGCACCAAGGTGAAAATGTCGGGGGGCACAATCCACAAGGTGTCGTACCGAATGATTTCAAGCTGTGGGTACGTCGCATTGACTTGAGGTGCAATGCTGTCGATCCAGTAGCCGTAATACACTTTGGACCAGTTGTAATCGCTCCGCAAACTATCCTGCATGCGCAACGCCGTCGCATACGGGTCATACGAATTTCCAGCATCCTCGCTTGTCCGGTAGGCGCGGATGAACCAGTCGCCTTTTTTGCGCAATTCCACCTTGTGCTGGTAAAATTCGATGTCGCGCAGGCTGAATCGATTGTCGCCCTGGTACACCGTGGTGCCTCGGCCCATGTTGAATCCATAGATGAGCTCCGGGCTCTCGTATTTCTTGTCTGGTTGCAATCGCCAGTGGCCACTCAGACTGACCTTGAGGTTGTCGGTGTTGTAATCCACCAAATCGACCTCCTTGTAACCCGTGCGGTAGATGGTGCCCAAACCGCGTGCATTCACACTGTTGTCGCCAGAGTAATCCAAAGGCGAGCTGTACTCGTCGCCATAGATGTTCACCGCGTCAAAGCGACCAGGGTTGCTGGCATCCACAAAGGAGCCATCCACCGGACCATAGTTGGTGGCCTCCCAATCGTAGGCCGAAAATGCGAAGGCGTTGATTTTGTAGGCAAACACCTCATCCCCGTCCTTGTTGTCAAACGACTCTGCCCAGCGGAACCCCCATTCGTTGAGGTTGCGCTCTCCCATGCGGTAGGAGGCGCTCAAGCCGTCAAACACAAAGGGGTCCTTGGTCTCCATGTTGATGACGCCATTGAACGCGCCAGGGCCGAAGTATGCCGAGCTTGCGCCCGCCACAATTTCCACGGTCTTGACATCGAGGTCGGGAGCCCCGAGGAAGTTTCCAAGCGAGAAGTTCAATCCGGGACTTTGGTTGTCCACGCCATCGATCAGCTGCAGGGAACGCACCGGCGAGGTGCTGTTGAACCCGCGGGTGTTCACGATTTTGAACCCCAACGACGCGGAGGTCAAATCGACCCCTTTCAGATTGCCAAGTCCTTCATAGAAATTGCCGGTGGGCGCCTCCTTGATGGCCAAGGCGTCCATGGTTTCCACCGTCAACGGGGCCTGCTTCTGCTTGTCGCTGATGCGCTCCCCCACCACTTCCGCGGTTTCAATGAGGACTTGGTCGGGAATCAACTTGACGTTGATGCGCTGATTGGCTTGGGTGACCTGCACCTGCTTGAGGCTGTAGCCGATGAAGCTGACGTTCAACGTGACGGGCAATGACGCCACGTTGATGCTAAAGCGGCCGTCGAAATCGGTCATCACCCCTTGCGATGTACCATCCACCATGACACTCGCAGAGAACATGGGCTCCCCGGTGTCCCCATCCTTGACGAATCCAACAAGGGTGGTTTGGGCCACCATCGCAATGGACATCATCCAAATGAGCGCCAAGCAGGTCGTCTTTCCGACAATCGAGGCAACGCGAACGGGATTCAAAAGGGCAACTAAAGGGCGCATGAATGCAAGTTTGGTTCTGCAAGATGCGCAAAGTCAAGGCTCCCCCTCCTCGTCGCCGAAAAGTTTGTCCACCAGACACGGGGACAACTTGTGTGGAATTCAGCCCTCCTGCGCCACAATCCCCCACGACTCTGGGGGGTCCAAGGCGATGTCCACCCGGTCGCCTGGACGCAGTTTTCTTCTGCGGCGGCTTTCGTCTTCGCCGTTGACCCGAACGAATCCGTCGTCGACCAACATTTTCGCTTCGCCACCCGTGGCCGCAATGCCTGTGGCTTTCAAAAACTGAAGCAGGTCGATGTATTCCGTGTGAATCGGAAAGGTGGAATCAGACATCAGCGGAGGGATGGGTAGCTGGTGGGGTCCACTTCGCGAAGCACGTTGTAAGCCGTCTCCACGATGTCCTCCACACTCGGCTTGGAGAAGTAATCGCCGTCGCTGCCGTAGGCCGGAAGGTGCGGCTTGGCGGCAAGGGTCTTGGCTTGTCCATCCAAGAAGCGCCACGCGCCCTGACGATTCAACACCTCGTCAAGCAAATAGGCCGAAGCACCGCCGGACACGTCCTCGTCCACCACAAGCAGGCGATTGGTCTTTTCCACGGACTTCGCCACAGCACCCTCAAGGTCAAAGGGCAACAGGGTTTGGGCGTCGATCAATTCGACTTCGACGCCCAATTCCGCGAGGCGTTCACAAGCCTCTTGGGCGAGGTGCAGGGTTGAACCATAACTCAGCAGCGTCAGGTCTTCGCCCTCGCGAAGGGTTTCGGTCACGCCCAACGGAACACGGAACTTGCCGATGTTGTTGGGAAGGGGCTCCTTCTTCCGGTACCCATTCAAGCACTCCACCACCAACGCGGGTTCCTCGGCCTCGAGAAGCGTGTTGTACATCCCCGCCGCCTGGGTCATGTTGCGCGGCACACACACGTGCATGCCTCGGATGGAGTTGATGATGGCGCCCATGGGCGATCCGCTGTGCCAAATGCCTTCCAAACGGTGTCCACGGGTGCGGACGATGAGGGGGGCTTTTTGACCTCCCGCCGTGCGGTACCGAACCGTGGCGAGGTCGTCGCGCATGATCTGAAGGGCGTAATAGAGGTAATCCAGGTATTGGATTTCTGCAATGGGGCGAAGGCCGCGCATGGCCATGCCAATGCCCTGGCCGAGAATGGTGCATTCGCGGATGCCTGTGTCACTCACGCGAACGTCCCCAAACTTCTCCTGCATGCCTTCCATCACCTGGTTTACGCCTCCAATGCCACCGGTGTCCTCCCCAAACGTCAACACGCGTGGATCTCGGCTGAACATCGCCTCGAAGTTGCGTTGGAGGATTTGGCGGCCGTCAAGCTGCTCGGGCTGGGTGTCGTAGGTGGCCGGGATGGCTTCGACGCGCAGGGCGCTGTCGGACTCGTCGCTGTAGAGGGTGCTGCTGTAACGCTTGTCGTTGTCGCGGTCGAACGCCTCCAACCAGCGCCCCAACGCCTCGCGCTGAGGCGTGTCGTCTCCCGCCGTGTCGGCCAAGGTGCGGCGCACCGACTG
>CBFHRO010000059.1:0-12383 GCA_965658245.1 uncultured Flavobacteriales bacterium | reverse complement strand
ACATCGGCAAAATACCATGCGGTGTAGGGCACCATGGATGGATTGAAATCCACCGAGTTTACCTCGATTTCTCCTTGTCCCACAATGTCGAGCGTCAAGTTCACAGGCACCACATCGTAGCAATCTTCCATACCCCCGACCACTTCGTCCTCGCAGCGACTGTCAATGAAGTCACGCAACTGTTCCAACTCGGTTTCCCATCCGGCCATGTTGCCGCCCCAGCGTTCCATCTGACGCGGCATCTCTGGTTCAATCACCGCCACCATGCTGTCCAGGACTGCGTGCATGTTTGTGCACGTGAACGCCGTGTTCCCCAAGTCGGCCCAGCGGTTGATGTAGGTGTTCCAAAACGTCTCGTTCTCCAAAAGGGCGTTCAGTACCGGGATGTGCCCTTGTCCACCAAGGTTGCCCATGCTCTCTGGGTTGCAAGGATCCGCCGTAGGGCCTGTGTCGGGCACGCCTGAGTAGTTGACGTAGTGCCCAAAACTCGCGTCCATGTCCCACAAGGCGTAGCGCCAACGTTTGGCATCTCCATCGGGATGGCGGCCACGCCACCACGCCGTGTTCCAGTTCAGCCAGTCTGCAGACACGATGTAACTGTTCAGAATGAAATAGTCAATCAACGACATGGGATGCAATTGAGACACTGCGTACTCGTAGTTCGCATCCAAAGTCATGTCCTGCGTCGTGCAGAAAGTCACCAAGTCGTACCAATCGTCACCGGTGCCGTACTCCTCCCACGTGCCGCCCCAAGTCTTCAAGAAATCCACAAAATGTCTGGGCTGGTCGTAGTATTCCTCTGTGAAATCAGTGTCGTCGACTTTTTCTCTGTATTCGTAAACACCCCAATACTGACCGTTGAGATACACAATGCAACTCTCGTTGGTCCGTTCGTCGAGCTTCAAATCGGCGAGGTGACTCAGGGTATGAACGTAAGCGTCGCGGATGTGCGCACCCGGCTCAAAAGGATAGTTGTCGTTCGCAGCCGCTTTGAAAATCAAACGCTGATAGGCCTCGCGGTCTTTGACATGAAACATCTCACCCTCCAAGGCGTAGTCGTAGCCCATCTGGTCGCGGGTGATGTAGTCAAAACCTCGCTGTCCATAAGCGTTGCTGTCGTTTCCATGTTCGTTGCTGTCTCCGGTGGCCTCCACCCAAAAAGTGCCATCCGCGTGGAAAAATTCGATGTGGGCCAATTCGTCGTTGCCACCCCAGCCCCATGCTCCATCTTCTTGGCCGTTGCCACTGACGGAAACCACGGGAATGGTGTGAGCATCCGCACCGATGAAAAAAGTGTTGGTCTCGATGAAACTCGGAGCCAACACACCGCTCGGATCGATGGCCACCGCCCGTACCACGGTCGTGTTGGCCACGTTGATGCCCCCTGTGTACAAGGCGCTCGCCGCCGTCGGAGAATACCCATCCAACGTGTAGTGAATGTCGTATCCAGCAGGCACCGAGAGCTCCACCGTCACCGCCGCATCGTAATGGCCCGCTTCCATGCTGAACAAAGGATTGGGGGCATATCCATCCACCATGTCGGCCCCATTGGCGTTCTCTGGCGTGGGGTTCAAACACACACTCCATGTCGCCGCGCCATCTGAGGTCCGCGACCAACTGTGGTCCGCCTGCGTGGTGTGGATGTCAGCACCAAAGGTGTAACTCTCCAACATGTTGCCCGCCGGATCGGAAAAGACGAGCGCCTCCCCCTGGCATTGGTTGATCTTGAAATTGGTGTTCAAGAATCCTCCAACGTAGAGGTTGGTGAGAAGCTCCCCTTCGGCAGAACACATCACCAGCAAATACCCGCCAGCCGGCACCGTGGTCCCGGCAGGGATTTCAAATTTGTCCGGATTGGCGGGGTTGTCCGAAAGGAAATACCCTCCCAAATCCACATCCGCACCACCAGGATTGTAGAATTCGACAAAATCTTCATTGTCCCCTGCAATCCCAAGGGTGTAATTGCTGCACGAAAATTCGTTGATGACCACTTGGGCAACACCCGTCGTGCACAGGCCTATGGCCAGCAACATGGCAAAAAATCGCGTCTTGGACATGAGGGTCAGAGAGGTCATGTTCACTGGGATCAACGCACTTCAAATCGCACAACCGCCGATGCCTGCTCGTTCACCAAGCGAAGCACGTAGCTTCCTGCACCGAGATCCTGGCGAGTCAATTGGGTGGTTCGGCCTGAAACCTGACGGTTGAGCACCACCCTTCCTTGCACGTCCATGACGTCCATGGTCCACACGCCAAGGGGGAACCGAACCGTGCTGAAATCCCCCATGGGGTTGGGCATCACCTTCACTGCCTGCGCGGCTTCCATGGTGATCACGTTTGAGGCACAACCGTCCACCATCGTGTGGAGGGTGTTCTCGTAGTCATCGTTGACCACGTCCACCACTTCTGCCAAACACACTTCACTGTCCGCATCTGCCCAATAGACTCGTAAGAACGGAACCCACTCAAGGTTTTTGTGGAATGACGCTCCGTCATAGCTCAATCCGATGACTTTGTCTCCTCCAGGGACAAACGACGGAGAGATGTCATAGTTGATGGGATCCGCCAAGCTCACCGCATCGCTGATGCTGACCCCCGTGAAATCGAGCTCGTATCCCACAATGCGGTTGTAAGGGTTCATCACATGAACGTCGAAGTAGTTCATTCCCCAATTCACGTCGGCCACCATGAAGTGAACCGTGTCGAAGATGTTCGTGATTTCCTGCACGGGAAAGGCACACTTGTCGTGAACCCCGCTGCTGTCAGGATGTGTGTGGGCTTCATTGAACCACTGGCATTGTGACATCAATGCCGCATCGCTCACTGTGATGTTCCCGTCTTGATCGATGTCTGTGCAAGACAATGGCTCCAAATCGTTGCCAAGGATGCCCTCCACATAGGCCACTGCATCTGCATACTCTTGGGCGTCGTTGTTGTCCAAATCGCCCACAAGCGCACTACCTCCGCACTCTCCATTGCAATCCACTTCCGCGGTGCCAAACAGGACTCCATTGCAATCGTAAATCGGCTCACAGCCCTCGACATGTTCTGCCACCAATTCGCCGGTGCTTCGGTCGAGGTTGATGCACACGGCTGCATGGTTGTTGTCGTAGGAATTTTCTGACCTGCCCAACGCATCGGGAATGAACTCGTAGTTGGCACGAACCACCAAGTAATACGTCCCATCTTCCACATCGGTCACATCGATCCACTGGCAGCTCAGTCCTGCGCCATAAATGTCACCACAACCGGCGGAGATGCCCATGTTTCCGCATCCGTATTGACCGGTTCCTCCCCCGCTGCACTCCAAGTCCATCACGCAGAATCCGTTTTTGAATCCAATGGGGATGAGGTCACCGTTGAGGTCAAACAAATCGTACTTGGCGTACCCGTTGTGGTGCCAGTGTCCGTGACAATCGCCCCACTCAAACTGGTTGTTGTCGTCCTGGCTGGGCACTCCGATGTAGTAATCCAAGTCGCCGATGTTCTTGATGTGGGTGGTGAATCGAACCAACTCGCGCGGCCCGTATCCGTTCAAACACCCTTCATCGATGTAGCAATCTGTCTCGTTGACCTGCATGACCTCCGTCGACAGGCTGTTGATGATGGCGTCTTCCATCACAATCAAATCGGGACCGGTGCAGTCGGGATCGCCCGGATACACGCAAGAACCGTTGTCCACTTCAGCCATCGGGTTGTAGTTGCAGGCTTCGGGATCCATGCATCCGGTCGGTGGGCCTGCAAAGTCAAACTCCCATGACCAGGCCTCCGTGCAAGGCCCGTCAAACGACGCCCAACGAACCCAATACGTCAAACCGCCCTCGAGCAGCACCGTCAACTGGGCCTCTTCGCCGCATCCGCCTTGGTTGTCGTCGAAGTAAATCGATCCCTCGTTTGTGTCGTCGAAGTTGCCCATTTGGCAGTAGTCGTAGATGTACAACCGCGTGTCGCATACGTTGCCGCATGAGCTGAACGTGTACATGCCGTTGGACTCCGGTGTGAACGTGTACCAAAACGAATCGCCGGGAGACGCCACACTGCCGTAATCTGCCGAAGTCAGAAGAATGGCGTCGTTGCACGTTTCGCCGGGAGCACATGCAAACAGGGCGCCACCACTGCTTCCAAAATCTCCGCCTGTGGCCACGATTTGGCCGTCCAAAGACACGTTGTACACGCCTTCTCCATAGCCGCAGCAGATGCCATCACCGAACGAGTCAAAAATCTCGAACTGAATGCAAGGCTCCTCCTCCGACGCAAAGCACAGCGTGTCGACGTGCAACGTGGCCGCATCACTGTACGGCCCCCCTGCGAGCACCACGGCACCATCCATGACCACTTCCCAAGACGTCTCGCCTGGGTAGCTGTCGGTCAGCACCTCCACAATGAGGGTGCTTTGAGATTCGTCGCATTGTGCGTGCGTCACGAGGGGCGCGAAAACGATCCAAACCAAGGCACTCAGGCCTGGGAAGCGGGTACGGTCAAAAACAGAAGTCATGTCTCCAGGTTTTGGTTTCAAGGGTCTCGCGCGTGCGCACGGGACCGGTGCAAGTTAAGGCATGCAGAAAGGAGACCCGCCCAACGGGCCCCAGGTTGCACGCTGGGGATGTCAGAATTGTGGACTTCAGGTTTATTTTTGCACCATGGCACACCATCACCACGACCACCACGAGCCCGAGCAGAACGAAATTGGAGGCCCCGTTGTCTTCGCCCTTTTCCTCTTCGTCATCGTTGTGGTGGCGATTGGAATGATGGCCTCCTAAGGCCTACTCCACTGCCGGGCTGTCGACCCGCGACACCAAGGTCATTTCCTCGACGAGGTGACCTGCACCTGCATAGACGTCCATAACCCAGAGAACGTAGCGGATGTCGACCATGATGTTGCGGCATCGAGAGCCGTCGAACAAGATGTCGCTCATGGTGCTTTCCCAGCTTCGATCGAAGTTGATGCCGACCAAATGACCCTTGGCGTCCAACGCCGGGGAACCTGAGTTGCCGCCGGTCGTGTGGTTGCTTCCCGTGAAGCAAACCACAAGCTCTCCCTCTTCATTGGCATAATCCCCGTACTCGCGTGCTTCCAAGAGCTCGACCAAGCGTTTGGGCATGTCAAAATCCGGGTCACCAGGAACGTACTTCTGCAAGATTCCGCGGGCCGTACTGAGTGGATTGTACTGCATGCCATCGTACGGCGCGCTGCCTTCGACCTTGCCGTAAGTGAGGCGCAACGTGCTGTTGGCGTCCACCGGGAACACCCGCTGCGGAAACGCGTTGCGGAGCTCTTTGGTGTAGGACCCTGAAGCCCGTTCAATTTCTGCGCGCAAGCGGCCGTACTCGGGCGCCACCTTTTCAAAGTAATTCGCACGCAGTTGTTCAATCCACATGTAAGCTGGGTCTTTGGCCAACTTGCGCCAAGCTTTGTCGCTTCCTGAAGCCAAAAGCTTCGCGATGTCCTCCTCGTTGTCGAACACACTTTTGCCAAACACTTTGGCTGCCCAAGCCGGACCGCCGCCTGCTTTCACCACCTCGGCGCGAAGACCTTCCGGCTCCAACGTCACGGGCACCCATTCCAAGTACTCATCCACCAAGCGACCGAGAAGTTGCTCGTCCACTTGGGCGTCAAAATCTTTGCGGAAGGCAGGCTCGTTGTCGCGGAGCTTGGACAGCAGTTGCTCGCGTTTTTCGCCTTCGACCGCACCTTCAATCAACCCCGCGAAACTGTGCGCGTAGTTGAGGATGTCCGGGCCGTAATAGGCCAGTTCAATGAACAACGACCGGGCCTCGAGGTATGGGAAATATTGGGCATTCAGCGCAGCAATGTCGTCCACCACCGTGCTGCCCGTGGCGTCCTTGAGACTTCGTTCCAAGTCGTGCTTTTTGTCGAGCGCATGGAGTTCGGTGAGGCCGCGGTTTTGGCCCATCCACTTTTTCCACGCGTTGGCCACACTGCTTTGCTTCGCAGCGTAGGCGATGCGCAAGGCGTCACTTGATGCCCGTGCCGCATTGATGACGGCGAGGCCTTCGTCACGCATGGCAATGCGCATGGGGTTCAGCCGGTGGATCACGTGCTCGACGGCATCGGAGGTGAGGTATTGCTCCGTGCGGCCAGGAAAGCCAAACACCATGGTGAAGTCACCATCCTTGACGCCGTCCACGTTGACTGGGAAGTGGTGGGCGGGCGTGTAAGGTTTGTTGTCGGCGCTGTAATCCGCAGGGTTGTTGTTGGCGTCGGCATAGATGCGGAACACACTGAAATCGCCAGTGTGTCGGGGCCAAACCCAGTTGTCCGTGTCTCCGCCAAATTTCCCCACCGCCGAAGGAGGTGCACCGACAAGGCGCACGTCTCGGAACACCCGGCTCGTGATGAGAAAGTGGCTGTTCCCAAAATCAAACGCCACCACGCGCCCCTCAAGCCCCTTCCCTTCCGTCGCCCGCTTGACAATGGCGTCCATTTCTTCATTCATGCGCTTGTCTCGTGCTTCGCCGGAAAGCCCCACGCAAGCGCGTGACAATGCCAACGTCACGTCTTCAATGCGATCGATGAACGTGCACGTCAAGCCAGGGTTCGCCAATTCCTCGCCGCGCGTCATGGCCCAAAACCCGTCACTCAGCAAGTCGTTGTCCACGGTGCTGTGCTGTTGGATTTGGCCGTATCCACAGTGGTGATTGGTCAAAAGCAATCCCTCGGAACTCACCATTTCCGCTGTACAACCGCCGTTGAAATGCACCACCGCATCCTTCAAGCTCGAGTGATTGATGTTGTAAATGTCCTCTGCCTTCAACTTCAGCCCCATCGCTTGCATGTCCCCTTCCACCACCTTGAGCAGCGTCGGGATCCACATTCCTTCTTTCGCTTGAAGCATGTTCATGCATGCCAAGCCCAAAACGAGCGCCACCGCGCCCTTCACAGTCCACGTTTTCATGCCGCCAAGATACCCTACACCCCTCGGTGCTTCGAAGTGCTCTCGTACTTTCGCACCATGGCCCGTTCCTCTCAAGAAAGTCAATTGCAGCCGCCCCCGTCCAACCTCTTGGTGGACCTGCGCAGCGACACCGTGACCCAACCCACCTCCGCCATGCGACAAGCCATGCTTGAAGCGCCGGTTGGAGACGATGTGTTTGGTGAGGATGAGAGCATTGTGGCCTTGCAACAGCAGTGCGCAGCGATGACAGGGCACGAAGCGGCGTTGTTTTGTCCTTCCGGAACGATGACCAACCAAATCGCCATCCAGGTCCACACGCGTCCCGGCGACGAAGTCATTTGCGACCAACTCTCGCACATCTACAACTACGAAGGCGGCGGAATCGCACGGAATTCAGGCGCATCGGTCAGGCTCGTGAAAGGCGACCGCGGGCGCTATGGTGTGTCTGACATGGTGGCCAACATCAACCCTTCCGACAGCCATTACGCGCGCACCTCACTTGTGGCGGTGGAAGACACCTGCAACAAAGGCGGAGGGTCGGTTTGGGACGTCGACGAACTCAAGAAGCTTTCCGATGCCAGTCGCGCCAAAGGGCTCGGCTTTCACCTCGACGGCGCCCGGGTTTGGAACGCGTGGGTCAAACGTGGCGAGTGGGGGAACCAAAAGGCCATGCACACTTATGGCAAGATGTTTGACAGCATGTCCCTTTGCTTGAGCAAGGGTCTAGGATGTCCTGTCGGATCTGTATTGGTGGGCTCGGAGTCCTTCATCGCAGAGGCCCACCGTTCCCGGAAGGTCATGGGAGGCGGCATGCGCCAAGCCGGTGTGCTTGCTGCGGCGGGGCTCCATGCCTTGGACCATCACATCTCAAGGCTTTCGCATGACCACGACCACGCTTCCATGTTGGAACGCACATTGAACGCCCACCCGGATGTCGCCCATGTGGATCCCGTCGACACCAACATCGTGATTTTCACGCTTCCCGATGCCACCTCCTCAACGGTCGTCCAGGCCTTTGCCGAGCTGGGCATCGCTTGCTTTGCGTTTGGTCCCGACAAGGTGAGGCTGGTCACGCACTTGGACATGGTCACCGCCGATGTAGAGGAAGCGTGCCAACGCATTGCCCGTTGGCGCGCCTGACAATCACTCCTTGATCAACCGAATGGCATCGAAGTCAGGTCCCGCCGTCAGCACGTACATGCCCGGGGGCACATCGACCTGAGCCCTTGCGAACTGCGCCTCTGTCGACCACAGACAGTCGATTTCACGTCCCATCATGTCATGCAGACGAAGCATGCCGATGCGCTCCAGGGGGATTTGGACTTGGAATTCGTGAACGAACGGATTGGGGAAAGCCTCAAATGCCTTCTGCGCCGCGGCAGCTCCTACGTTGGAGGTGCAATCGTCCAGGGTCAAAATCACGGAATCCGAACCGCTGCATCCTGCCGCATCGGTGACCTCGACCCCCACGACCAGGGTCCCGGGCGTGTCGGTTTGAACGATGGACAGCGCTCCCGACTGGCCTGTGGTCCATGCATAGTTGAATCCTGCGCCAATCGGTGCAAGGAGTGTGAAAGCATCCCCTGCGCAACCAAACTGGTCCGGCCCCAAGTCCACCTCGGGCACACCGACACTTTCTACCCAAATCACCTCTGAAGCTTCGCACCCATTTTCGTCGACCACATTGACTTCAAACAACCCTCCTGGCAATCCACTCACCGACTCGCCCGCCGTACCAAAAGATCCCGAAGACCATGTGGCCTCTGCGACACCTTGTCCTCCTGAAATGTCCACCACGCCCGAAGTGGAACCCAACTCACAGTCTGGACTGAGGGACACGTCAAGCGTCAAGGGTTCCGGCTCCGCCACTTCGTAGGTCGTGGCGAATGTCTGACCACAAAACGTGGCCTCCAAGGCGTACGCACCTGGCAACAGAGGTCCGATATTTCCGGCGTTGGAAGAGAATCCGAAAGGTCCTTCCCAAGACCAGGTGACTGCGTCGACCCCCACGTTTGTGTTGACGCCAATGGCGCCATCAGGGTTGAAGGCACTTTGCAAACTGCACGACACATTCTGAACACCCGCACTCACAATCCATGCGTCCACGGACGTGGTCGAAATCCCGACCTCCACTGTACCCGTTTCTCCGTAGTATCCATCGATTTGAAGCATCATAAGTTCCCCGCCCTCCAGGCAAGGCGTAAGCAGCGTACTCCTGTAGGCGCCTAAGTCACACCCCGCATCGTCATTCGCATTCACCAACTCATAGGAGTCAAAGTCCGCACAATCTGAGACGCGCCACAAAGCCAATTGGGTGTCAAAGGTTGTTTGCGCATTGCACGTGCTGATTTCGTACACGCCTCCATCCTCAGGCACTTCCCAGGACAACCAAACCGTGTTGCTCAACCCGGATTCACACCAACCGCCGTAGGTTCCGCACCCGAGCGCAGGTGGAACAGGTTCATTGGGTGTCACCGTGGCGTCGGCGGTGGACCCCACCCAATGGACGCTATCTGCATAAATGGGCTCGGCCAAACATGGCAAATCAGACACCTCCAAGAGTGGCTGAAATCCCCACTCATTGCCGCTTCCTGTGCCCGAGTAACCAAACGCTTCGTACCCCCCCAAAGCGATGGCAAAGTTGGTTCCACCGTCCCCATAACTGTCTCGATGCACAAGCACCAAGCTGTCTTCTTCGCTCACACAGATTGTAGAAGAAGTGTATTGTGCATTGTTGCCGTAGGTCTCACTGGACAGCCCCTCCACACCATCTCCGCACCCCACTTCCGCATTGCCGCCCCACAACAGAGCCGTGCCATCTCCGCATTCGGATGCGGCATCGATCAACTCCCAATACACCTCGTACCCCCAGGCGTCCGTGGTCAAAGTCACATTCAGCGGCAACGAGTCAGAGGGACATGGGGATTGGCCTGTCATCGCGCCCACACAGGACAAACAAAGCACCAAGCCAAACCAGCGGCGGTGGGATTTCAACATCTTCATGCCCTCAATATAAGACGATTGTCACCAGTTTTGCAGCATGCTTGTGCTGCTCTCTCCGGCGAAAACCATGTCCTCCAACCTACCCAGCAACCCCATGTTGCATGGTGCCACAACTGCCCCCGCCCTGCTGAATGACGCCTCCGACATCGTCGCCAAGCTGAAAACCTGGAGCTTCGAACAAACCCGCACTCGTCTTGGACTCAGCGACAAATTGGCCCAAACCGTGCACGCCTGGCACGCAGATTGGCATCCCGAAGGCACAGCCACAGCTGGATGGACGTTCCGAGGAGACGCCTTCAAATCGCTTGACTTCCCATCTCTTTCGCCTGAGGTCATCCTCCATGCCCAACAGAGGTTGCGCATCTTGCATGCAGTGTACGGCGCACTGCGTCCTCTGGACCAGTTCATGCCCGTGAGGCTAGAAATGGCCCAACGTTGGTGCCACCTGCCTGATTACAACAGCATGGGTGCATTTTGGAAGACCCGTTTGCCCCAAGAGGTGGAATGCGTTTCCTCGAATCTCAAAAGTTCCTCTCACATATTGAACTTGGCAAGTGCTGAATATGGGGAGGTGGCGCTTCATGGGATCTCTCCTCAGCGCGTGGTGTCATGTGTGTTTCTCGAGCAGCGGAACGGACAGTTGAAGGCCATTTCTTCTTTCGCCAAAACAGCGCGCGGCGCCATGGCACGGCATGTCCTCATGCACAACATCACCTCTCCCGAGGACGTGGAGGATTTCTCAGCGTTGGGCTATGTGTTCAGTGCACATGAATCCTCGCCCAACAAGAAGGTTTTCATCCGAACTTTGACCTCATGATTCAACCACATCGCTTTGCGAGAATGGGACTTGCTCTCATCCTCACCATGGCCTTTTCTTTCCCCACGCTTGCGCAACGAGGCAAGCGACATTCAAACCAAGAACAAACCACACAACCCTCCCCCATGGATTCATTGTCCTATGCCCTCGGCGTTCTCTTTGCAACCAACCTCTCCAACGAAGGACTTTCATCTGTCCATGGAGAAGCTCTCAAGTCCGGATTTGAAGCCGCGCTGGCCGGAGATGCCACCATGTCTCCCTCCGAGGCGGATGCCCTTGTACGCATGGAGATGACCAAGCTGAAGGAACAGAAGGCGCAAGCCACCAAAGAAGAAGGCGAAACCTTCCTGAGAGACAATGCCACCAAGGAAGGAATTGTCACGACCGATTCTGGACTTCAATACACGCACACTGTGGTCGGCACGGGAGCCTCGCCAAACGCCACAGATGAAGTCACCGTGCACGACCGTGGTACCTTGCTGGATGGCACGGAATTTGACTCCAGTTTCAAGCGTGGAGAGCCCATTTCGTTCCCGTTGAATGGGGTCATTCGCGGCTGGACAGAAGGACTCCAACTCATGAAAGAGGGTGGCAAAACCACCTTTTACATCCCTCAAGAACTCGCTTACGGCGCACGTCCGGCCCCTGGTGGAGCCATCCCCCCCTACGCGGCCCTGGTTTTTGAGGTGGAGCTTCTCAAAGTCACACCCGCGAACTGAGATATAATTCGAGATAAAATTTTTCATGAAACCCCGATGGATTCGTCCATTGGGGTTTTTCATTGGGAAAAGGTGAAACCGGAGTGGAGTGCCTCCCGTAAAGGGACCAAACTCTTCAAATCTCCACCTCATGCGAGTCCTTTTCTCCATCCTAGCTTTCTTGAGTCTGAGTGCACTGTCTTTGGGCCAAACGACTGAACCCTGTTCGGCCGATGCACTTCATGCTTCGGAAATGTCCCAATCCGAGCCGTACGCACGGAACTTCCAAGCGGTACGCGAAGCGGTTCAGCGACTCCAATCAGAGTCCAACAGGGACATGGAACTGTACACCATTCCGGTGGTCGTTCATGTCATCCACAGAGGGTCACCCGTGGGAGAAAATGAGAACATCAGTGACGCGCAAATTTTGTCCGCCATCGAAGGGATGAACGATCACTTTCGAAAGATCGAAGGATCCCTTGGAGACGGCGAAGGTGTGGACACTTTCATTCAATTCGAACTTGCGCGTCGAACGCCAGAAGGAGAACCCACCAACGGCATCACGAGGGTCAACGGAAACGTGGTTCCAGGATTTGAGGAACACGGAATCAGCAACGGTCTGGACGATGAAGCTGGCGATCAAGAAGCGGTCAAAAGTCTGAGCACCTGGTACGGCGACGATTACGTCAACATTTTCATTGTTCCTGAAATCAATGGAAACGATGGGGAATGGGGGGTTCAGGGATTTGCCTATCTCGGGCCTACAGGCGACGCCCGAGACGGCTTGGTGGTGTTGTACAACGCCTTTGGCTTGGAGGGAAACCTGAAATATGGTCGCGAACTCAACACCACTGTCTCTCACGAAATGGGACACCACTTGTCCCTGTATCACACGTTCTCCAACACCACTTCTTGTTCTTCCGAGACGGATTGTGCCAGCCAGGGAGA
>CBFHRO010000058.1:0-12684 GCA_965658245.1 uncultured Flavobacteriales bacterium | reverse complement strand
GGCGACGCGGAAATCAAAGTCATGATCGGCACGCTCGAAGGCTGCACCTCTCCGGTGTTCACCTTCACCCCGGCCTTTTATTACCACATCACGCTCCCGGCGGGCGGCCGCCTCGACCTTCCCGTCGACCCCACGCACAACGCCTTCGCGCACGTCGTTGAAGGGCAGCTCGAGGGCGAAGGCCGAAACCTGCTGCGCGACGAGCAACTCGCCCTGTACGACCGCGGCGGCGATGTGATGCGTTTCCACGCCCTCGAAGATTCCGAGTTCCTCGTGTTGGGGGGCCAGCCGCTCAACGAACCGCTCGTGAGCTACGGGCCGTTTGTGATGAACTCACAAGACCAAATCAACGCCTGCATCCGCAACTACCGCGCGGGCAAGATGGGCCAGCTCTAAATCGTGGCGCCTGCCCAGGCGGGGTGCGATTGAAGTTCCTGCGAGGTCAGCCCCCGACCCGTCCGAACTTCCCGGACTGGTATTCCAAGTACGCTTCCCGAATCTCCTCTTCCGTGTTCATCACGAAGGGTCCGTACGCGACGACCGGCTCGTCGATGACGTCCCCGTGGCACAACAGCACGAGCGCGCCTTCGTCCCTGGCCGTGATGACAAGGTCCGCGCCGGCGTGGCGTTCCAATTCAACCATGGTACGGGTGGCGGCGGGCACGCCGTTGACTTCGACTTCGCCACGTACAACGTAGAACATCACGCCCCGTGCTTCTGGCACCGACGTCGAGAAGGTCGCGTCAGGATGCAGGTCCAGCCACGACATGAACAACCCCGTTTGGGACGCGACCGGGCCCCGCTGCCCGTCGATCTCGCCTGAAATGACGTGCCATGTCCAAGACGCATCAGGCCCCGACACGTGCAGGAGCTCGGCGCTCTCGTAGCCGCGATACCAAGGCTCGCACCGCTTGAGCGCCGCCGGCAAGTTCATCCAGACCTGGATGATCTCGAGCGGACCTCCCGACTCGAGGAAGCTGTCCGGAGAGATCTCCGCGTGCTCGATGCCGCGGCCGGCCGTCATCCATTGGACGCCGCCGGGGCCGGTGACGAAGGTTTGACCTGTCGAATCGCTGTGCGCGACTTCTCCGTCAAACACAAACGTCAGCGTCTCAAACCCCTTGTGCGGATGCGGGCCAAAAGGAAGCCCTCCGTTTTGGGGGGGATAGACCTGCGGCCCGTGGTGGTTCAGAAACAGGAACGGATTGAGCTCGGGCAACGACCCGGTGGGCAACGCCCGAAACGTCACCAAATCCGCCATCGGCGTCTCTTCGGCGCGATGCAGCTGCCGGACTTTTCTTGTGGAATCGCTCATAAGCAAGGTGTTGGGATGCAAAGAACAGGTGCTTCACCCCGTGCGTTCAACTCCACCCCCCCAAAAAAAGACAAGCCTATCGCGTTCGGTCTCCGTTGTTGTTCCTTTGGCCAACACCCGATCGCGACATGAACCTTCAATTCATCCTCCGAGCAGGCCTAACGTTGGGCTTGCTCCGTTCAGTCTGGGTTGCAGTCGAACATTTCACCGGCATCCGAACCACGCACCTCGAACTTGTTGAACCCAGCTACGGCCTGTACCTGCTTCTGGGAGCGCCTCTCGCGTGGCTGTACTTGTTGCGTTCCAACCGTTTCAATCGCCCGTCCCTTTCCCTGAAAGGCCTTCTCCCCGCTGCGGTCGGGGCCGGGGCGGTCGCAGGCGCGGTCAACGTGCTCACGTTTGGGCTCTACACCGAGCTACTCAACCCCGCCTACCTTGACGCATTCATACAATGGAACGTGAGTGAAAGCAGCAACACGTATGAAATCGCCAACCGTGAATTCCGGCTCCCCGCCTTTCTCGACATCCTCGTGATGCACCCGTTGCTCCTCAACCCGGCAACGGCCGCCCTGGTTTTGGTGGCCGTGCGCCACCGAGAAAAGTGACATAACATTCGTACCTTCAAGGAAACTGCGCACGACATGAATCGGTTTCCTGTTTTGACTTTGACGGCGGCAACCCTCTTCTTAGGGGCTTCGGCCTTCGGCCAATTTCCCACCTTGCCGTACAACCCCGACGACAATGCCGACGGACTCATTGGCGTGGCAGACCTGCAAGGCCTGCTCTCGCAGTACGGCAACGAATTTTCTGCATCTGTTCTTTCGAGCGACGTGGCCTTGGCGCGGATCGACCAGGACGGACTTGGGCTCCTCGATTGTTTGTCCAATTGCAATGCCCTCCCCGGGCCTTGGCAAATGTTGACAACCGAAGTGGCTGCATTGAACATCAACGCGGTGGCCGAATTGGTGCCCGTCTCCGCCCAATACAGCACCGGAGCCCAAAACTATTTTTGGACGGAAGACAACGGTACTTCAGGGAATGCCACCAAGTACTATACGGTGGAGGGCATTCGCGCCTTTTCAACCGTGTCTTCCATGTCTTACACACCTCGCGCGTGCTTGTGCTATGCTCAAGGTCGGCCCCACATCGAATACGACTTCTGCTACCTCGAAGCCCTGCCCGGCGACGATTCCGAGTTTCGTGCCTGCTTGGACTCCAAAGCTTCCGAGGGGTGGTACCCGCTGGGCGGCATAGCTCAAGATTACGGGCGCATGTACCAGGCTTTTTGGCGCTGGGAGCAGTGATCTGAAAAAACGCGGCCGTGTGCAACGAATCGAATCGCTTGCACTATCTTTGCGGTCCTCAATCACGAGGCGGGGCGTGGCCCAGCCCGGTTAAGGCGCCTGTTTTGGGAACAGGAGATCGCAGGTTCGAATCCTGCCGCCCCGACACCCAAAGCCGCTCACACAAGTGAGCGGCTTTTTTGTGCGCGAAAGCGAAAGCTTGCTTTCAGGCGAATCGCAATCAAAAAAGAAGCACGCCTGCGAAGCAGGCAGCGGATTTGGGTGAATCACCCCCCATCCCAGGATCTTGAGCCCGAGCGCAGCGAGCGGCGAAAAGTCCTGCCGCCCCGACTACAAAAGCCGTTTACATCGTGAGCGGCTTTTTTGTGCGCAAAAGCGAAAGCTTGCTTTTACGCGTATTGCAGAAAGTCAAGTCTCTCAGGACCGGGCAAAATCACTTGTGCTGGTAACACCGACCCGAAGGGTCTGTGGTCATTCGTTGGCACCGCCTGCCCGAAGACTTTGCGATGCCCATGCATTGTACGGAGGATGACGAACGCGACGTGTTCGTTTTGGACGAGGACGGCTGCTCCTGCAGGCGCAAGGGGTCGACACCCCAAACCGCAGATGGCAATTCGGCTTCCACCCGGTACTCTGTCTCATCCGGCAACCCGAGCAGCAGGTCCATCCCGAGTTCGGCTTCCAAGTCGTCCACCCGAATGAGATAATCCTCCAACTCTCCCGGGACCTTGGCTGCGTTGGGAAATCGAAAAGCCAGGCAGGTCGTGTCCGGATCTGTGCGTATCACCACCTTCCAAAACGCCGCTGGCACGCGCACGCCACTCGGCAACGTTCCCAACGTCAAATCGCTCGGTCCGCACGTTACATGGACTTCGTGGTAGGTCAATCCCCAATCCCGGACCCGCTCCTCCAATTCCTTCCAAATGCCACGGTTCAGGTTGGGCGATTGCGGCGCCATGTTGGTCATCAGGAACGAAGATTGCATCTCCTCACTCGAACGCTTCGAATCTGCGGCTGGCTTCAAATGGCCACGGTCGTACCCAGAGGCCCTGTACGACTGACCGTCAGGGCAGCCATCCACCCGGGCATCCGCACGAAACGCATCCGAGCGACCCACGGGACCATCACATTCCGATTCTGCCAGTTTGTAATGCACCCAAAACGCCACCCCCGACGGCCCGTCAAAATCCACGAGGTAACTCGGATTTACGAGCAATTGACCTTGAACCTCAGGGGCAAATTCGGAATCGGGATGACCTGAAGGAGGAACAGTCATCTGACCCCAAGCCACCATGGACGTCAACGCCACAGTCAGGAGCGAAATCACACGTGAAATCATGCTTCTAAAATAGTCCTCGTCTTCCCTCAGATTCAAAAAAGAAAGATGAGCCCTGGCAGATCGAGCGGCAAAAACTTCTGCCGCATTGACTGCAAAAGCCGTTCACGATGCGGGCGACTTTTTTTGTCCGCGAAGGAATTTTGGCCTCAGAACAGGACCACCTCAAACCAAGACATGGTTCTCAAGCACATCAGGTCAAGTTTGTCGATGACGCCATCTTGATTGTAATCGTAGAAAGCGTTGCACTCCCCAGAGACGATGTTCGAAAAAACCACCACCCTTTGAAACCTTCTCCGTGCTTCCGCGTAATGGAGGATGAACATGGTTTTTCAGGTTGGCAGCGAACCCATCGCTGACATGAATTAGGTTTTGGTTAGAACAGAGAGGCCTCCTTCGGGAGGCTTTTTTGTTGCCCAGCACCGCCTTCTTAGTCCTGGATGCACCGAACGTGGCCAGAGTAAACCTGGTCCAGAACCGCGCCATTGGCGTATGTGTACAACTGGAGGCCTTGTCCAGAGTAATTTCCGAACGTTTCCGCACCCCAAAACCACGCGTTGCTCCCGTCAAACAAAAAACCGACCGCGCTGCTTCGGGAGCCCCCTGGACGCGCGTTGAATCCGCTGGAATTGGTGCCATTCCACCCCGAGCTGGCCTTGAGGGCAGGGCCTGCGGTGGTTTGGCCTCCCACTTCGTTCAAAAGGGACAACCACTCCGCCGAGGTCGGAAGGTGCCACCCGGTGGGACACAAGGTCCAGGTCTGAACTGCGGGGCCGTCGTAGATGACACCGTAGGTCTGGTAGCCCGTCGTGGCCATGGCGGCCGTCACGTCGTATCCATGATAGTCCAGCACGTACGCGTGCGCCCCATATCCGTCCTCCCAGCCTTGTGACGGGGGAAAGACTTCCGGCAAGTAGCGCACGTTTTCTGCAAACCAACATTGGTTTCCAATGGCAACCGTCTCGTAATCGTGCCCTTCGAAGAACACCGAACCACCGCAATCGAGTTCCACCGCGGGCGGCCAGGGATAGTCATAAACCGCAAGAAAGGAAAGCAAATCCTCGAGGGCCACGTGCCCGTTGCCATCGCTGTCGGGGTTGAACGCCGTTTGGGCTTGTGTACCTCCTGTGACGAGGAATGCAAATACCAACGCACAGGACATTTGAATTGCCGATTTCATCCCTTCAAAATAGGGAACATCCATGAAACATAAGAAAGCAGCAAGCGAGGCGCTGCGAGGCGAATCACCGCTTCACTTTCAACCAGATTTTCAGTAATTTTCATCACGAGGAAACCAACCTTACCCATTCCATGTCACGATTCTTCCCTCTTTTAGCCTTGTTGGCCTGCTCTTGGCTCACGACAAATGCCCAAATGCCTTGGTACATCAACCCCTCGTCGGATGCTGAAACCTCAGTGCATTCGCTTCGCTCCCTGTCTGGTGGGGACGCTGCGTCTTGGTACTTGCCCGAAGTTCTTGGCTCAGGACCTGCGGTGTACACCGACGTGGCGCCAGACGGCTACGTGCTTGCAGAATCCCAAACATGCGTGGCTCAAATCGTGGCCTTCGACCCGTATTGCCTCGACACAGGATGGGACGATTTGTGTGACGAGGAGTACGCCTGTTGTCTCACCCAAGACGAGTTCTTTCAAATCGGATGCACCAACAGCGGGGCCTGCAACTACAATCCGAACGCGTGTGCTTCCGATCCAACGTCGTGCGTCTTCTGCTTGTCCAACTGCTGGAACTTGACGCTGACCGATTCCTACGGCGACGGGTGGAACGGAGGTTCTTGGTCGCTGTTGGACGGTGACGGCTTGGAGGTTGATGGCGGGACCTTGGAAGATGGGTTTGCCGGCGTCCAAGCCGGATGTGTGGACGACGGTTGCTACACCTTGGCGGTGGTCGGCGGCGATTTCTCCTCCGAAGTCGGCTGGACCCTGGACGGCGCAGACGGAGGCCAACTCAGTGGGGGCGCGGACGAAACAATCAGCTTGAGCTTCAATGCCACGGTCGGGTGCACCATCCCCCATGCATGCAACTACGACGCCTCAGCCTGCTTGGACAACGGCTCATGCACGTACATCGATACCCCCCCCACCGACATGACGGCGACGTCATGGGAGTTGCTTTACGACTTGGGGTGCATCGGATTGCCCGAGCAGGTCACGCTTTACTTCGGCGACGACCAAATTGCCGCGGACTCCGACGGCGTTGGGGTCTTGTGGAGCCTTTGTGGAGACGTGCTTCTCTTGGCCAGTTCCGAAGGCGAAACCTTGTATGAAGGTTCTTGGGACGGGCTTGGTTTTGAGGGCAGCATCGAAGTGTTGGAAGGCGGCTGTTTTGAATTGTACCCCACGAGCTTGGGATGCACGGACACCACGGCCTGCAACTACGATGCCGAGGCCACGGTGTTTGACGGCTCTTGCACCTACCCAGGATGCATGAACCCTTTGGGATGCAATTACGACGCCACGGCAGAATGCGAAGGTCCGTGCGACTTGCCCTCGGGATACCTCGAAGGGTGCACCAACGCTGCCTCGTCCACCTACAACCCTTCGGCGACTGTGGACGACGGGTCATGCGACCTGAGCCACCTCTGCTTGCAGGGCACGGTGTACGACCTTGAGTTGATGGGATGCATTCCCACAGCATGCCCGGGAGACCTGAATGACGACGGGGCCATCAATGTCAGTGACCTCCTCGAATTCTTGATTGTGTATGACAGCCTTTGTCCGTGAGCCGCAAATCGGAAGCTCCTCTGATCAAGAAGCAAACCGCTCCTGGAAGCGGTCGGCGACATAGTCGCCAATCGCGAGCGACGCAGTGGCCGCTGGCGACGGGGCATTCAAAATGTGAATGGAACGGTCCGTGGTCTCAATGCGGAAGTCGTCGCGCGTGTCCCCATCCTGACTGAGCAAAAGCGCACGAACGCCTGAGCGTCCGGGGCGGATGTCGTCCATGGTCAACGACGGCACCAAACGCTGCAACGTCTTCAAAAACAAGCGCTTCGAAAAGGCCCGACGGTATTCGTTGATGCCAAACGCCATGTTGTTGAAGAACAGCTTCCACGTGCCGCCATAGCCCAAGGCTTCCATCGTGTCGCGCAAGTCGAAGTCGGTCTTTCCGTAGCCTTCGCGCTTGAAGGTGAACACCGCGTTGGGACCGCACTCAATTTCCCCATCGGTCATTCGCGTGAAATGCACGCCGAGGAAAGGAAAGTCCGGATTGGGAACGGGATAAATCAGGTTGCGCACCTTGTGCTTGGCGTGGTCTTCGAGCTCATAGTAATCGCCGCGGAACCCGACCACGCGTTCCTTCAAAACAACACCGTCCTTGCGCGCCAGGCGGTCGGCTTGCAGGCCTGCGCACACCACCACCTTGTCGGCGTGGTAGGTCCGCGCCTCGCCAGCCACGGTGGTTCGAATGATGGAGCCGTCGCCGTCAGGACCGAGGTCCACGACCTCTTCCCCAAGCCGAATTTCGCTGTCGGGTTGAATGGCGAGGGCCGCAGCGGCCATTTTCTCTGTGGCGTTTCGGAAGTCCACGATGCCCGTGCATCCGACCCAAAGGGCCGCGACGCCTTTGCAGTGGGGTTCGATTTCGAGAAGCTGGTTGGCGTCGATGCGCTCGAGATCTTCGATTTGGTTTTGCTGACCAATGCCGTGGATCTTCTCGAGCATGGGGAGCTCGGACTCGTCCGCGGCCACGACCACCTTGCCGCACACGTCGTGGGGCACATCGTGCTCCTTGCAGAACTGCACGAGTTCCCGTCGTCCCTGCACGCAGTTGGTGGCCTTCAAAGAACCTGGCTTGTAGTAAAGGCCAGAATGAATGACCCCCGAGTTGTTGCCGGTTTGGTGGTCCGCCAAGCGCGGCATTTTGTCAATCAAAAGCATGCGGCGCTCCGGGAAGCGCTTTTGGAGCTTGTAGAATGTGGCTGCTCCGACGATTCCGCCGCCCACAACCACCACATCATACCGCCCATGAGGAGAACCGTCGTTGTGCATCGCGGCCAAAGGTACGTGACCTTTCAACCTGCGGCCTATCTTGTCGGCCATGACTACCCAAGACGCGCCTGTGTATAGCAAAAAGGTCCAAAACGCGTGGGCCATGTATGATTGGGCCAACAGCGTCTATTCACTTGTCATTACCACCACCATCTTCCCCATCTTTTACAATGCCATGACCACCGTTCGTGAAGAGGACGGCACATTGGTGAGCGACGTGGTGTCTTTTTGGGGCATGGAATTCCTCAACACCCAGCTCTACAGCTACGTGTTGGCCACAAGCTTTTTGGTCATCATTTTCCTCAGCCCGCTGCTCAGCGGCATGGCGGATTATGCCGGGAAGAAGCTCACCTTCATGAAGATTTTTTGCTACGCGGGCGCTGCGGGTTGTGCGAGCATGTTCTTCTTCAACCCCACGCACCTCGAGTGGAGCATGGCGTCGCTGTTTTTGGCGAACCTCGGGTTTTGGGGGAGCCTCGGTTTTTACAACGCCTACCTGCCTGAAATCGCACCTCCTGAAGAACACGACAAACTCGGCGCACGTGGCTACGTCATGGGCTACATCGGCTCCGTGACCTTGCTTCTCATTTGCTTGGCGTTCATCATGGGGGTGGGCAATCACCTGACCAAATGGGCCTTCGTGCTGGTGGGTGTGTGGTGGGTCGGATGGGCGCAGCCTGCATTCCGTAAGCTCCCCTCCAACCCGCACAACGCGCGTCCCGAAGGAAACCTGCTGTCCCAAGGGTTTAAAGAATTGCGTGGCGTGGCCAAGGACCTGAAAGGCGAGTTGCACCTCACACGCTACCTCGGGTCGTTTTTTGTGATGAGCATGGCCATTCAAACCATCATGCTGATGGCGACGAGCTTTGGAATCAAAGAAGTCCAACTGACCACCTCAGAGCTCATCGTGGCCACCCTCTTGGTGCAAATTGTGGCCATTCCAGGCGCGTTTTTCGTGTCCTGGTGCAGCGGGAAGGTGGGCAACGTCAAGGCGCTGGGCGGGTGCATCCTCGCGTGGTGTGCAGTGTGCGTCTACGCCTACTGGTTTGCCTCTTCCAAGGAGGGCTTTTACCTCGCCGCAGGCGTCATTGGCTTCATGATGGGCGGCACCCAAAGCCTGAATCGCTCGACCTACAGCAAGCTCATTCCTGAAACAGAGGACAACGCCTCCTATTTCAGTTTCTACGAAGTTCTTGAAAAGAGTGGCCTTGTGATTGGCATGTTTGGTTGGGGTTACATCGAAGGCGTGACTGGCTCGATGCGCAACAGCATCCTCGCCTTGGTGGGACTCTTCTTGATTGCCTTTGTCATCCTTCAGCGGATGCCCAAGTCCCATCGTGGACACTTGCGGATGGCCTAACCAAAACATCGGAAGCCTGTGGCGTGACACACAAAAAAGGGCGTCCCTGGGGACGCCCTTTTTCGTTCAAGTGACTTTTGTGGATCACTTCACCAGGAAGGTCACACGGCGGTTTTGGGCCCGTGCAATTTCGCTGTCACGCGTGCTGGCAGGATCCGTGTTCTCACGTCCGGTTGCCGTCACGCGTTCAGGGGCAATGCCCGCCGCCTCGATGAGTCGCTTGACTTGACCCGCACGCTTCTTGCCAATGTCTTTGTAGCGAACGTTGATTTTGCCCTCGAGGAATTCGTCGTCGTCGCAATGTCCCACGATTTCGAGGTTCATGCTCGGATTGTCGTTGAGCAAAGTCACCAATTCTGAGATGGTGTTTTTGCCTGCAGTCGTGGGCATGCGCTTCAGGAAGGCATAGTAGATGCCCGCGTCCTCGATGCGCTGCTTGGCGGTGGCGTCGTCGGGCAAGTTGCTTGACGAACCGTACACCAAGTCCATGTCGCGTTCGTCGGCAGCACCGCATTTGCACTGGCTCAACGCCGTGATCGCCTCCACTTTGACATTCTCCACGTAATAGTACGCTTGGGGTTGTTGCGCCTTGCCCGCAAAGCAATCGTTGCCCATGGGACGCTTGACCTTTTCCTCGTCAATGCTGGCATCGCCACCAAAGCATCCGATGATGAGGTACTCTTCCTCTCCTGTGCCTGTGAATGTGCCACACACCGTTTCCCAGCCGTCCATGTACAACATGGTTTTGTTGCTTTTGTGCTGGACATCGGGTTTTTGGACAATGGGCGCAGTGCCACCGCGCTCAATCTTGCGGTCGCTGAGCATGGCGCCAATGTCTGGCACCGCGTAACGGCTCAGATCCGCAAGGCTGAGGTCAAACGACACACAGTACATCTGGTTCTCTTCCAGCTTTTCCGTGAGCTGCACCTGGAGGTAGGAACGCTTGAGCTTGGGACTCTTGCTGTAGGCACGGAATCCCGCGTAGAACTCGCCGTCTTGGGGATCTTGGTAGCCGTAATCGTTGCAGGGTGCAGTGACCTTGCTCTCCTTTTCACGAATCATGAACAGGTCGGGCGACACGTCGGTGGCCCCACTCCATTCCATGGTCACCGTGTTGACCAGACCAAACGTCTTGATGTCCTTCTCCTTGGTGTCCTCCGCCACCTGCTCAAAGCTGGCGTTGGGGACGAGGTTTTGGGCTTGCATGCCCTGGGAGGCCCATGCGGCCGCGAGGACCATGGCCAAGCGCGACAGACGCGCGGTGTCAATCTTGAAAATCATGCAGATGTGGTTGTTTCTCGTTCAGTTGCAGGCACGTACTCCTTCACCGCTTGGACAAAGGCCCTGCCGTGGTCGGCGGGGATGTCGGGGTACAAACCGTGGCCCAAGTTAGCGATGGTGCGTTGGATGCCCAATTCATCAATCATGCGATGGGTCTCTGCACGAATGATGCCAGGATTGGCGTAGAGTGCACTCGGGTCCAGGTTTCCCTGTAGGACTTTGGGTCCCCCCGCAGCCTTGTCGGCCAAGTCCCGGGCCCACCGGCGATCGGTTTGCCAATCCAGGCCGAGCGTGGTGCACGGCAAGGTGGCGAGGTCGCCGAGGAAGTGGCTGCCTCCTTTGGCAAAGACCGTCACAGGCACGCGGTCGCGAAGACCTTCGAGCAGGTCCTGCATGTGGGGCAGGATGCGCTGAACGTACAAGTCCCGGCTGAGCGCACCTGCCCAACTGTCGAAGACCTGAACAAGGTGAACGCCAGCGTCGATTTGGGCATGCAAGTAAGACTTGGTGGCGGCGGTGATGGCGGCGAGAAGGGCGTCTGAGAGCGCCGGTTCTTCCCAAAGCATCCGGCGCGCGAGGGCCCAGTCCTTGCTCCCTTTTCCTTCCACCATGTAGCAAAACAGGGTCCATGGGGCACCCGCAAAGCCGATGAGTGGCACGCGGCCATCGAGCTCGCGAAGGATGATGCGCACGGCATCGAGCACGTACTTGAGGTCGCGCTGAGGATCGACTTCGTGCAGGCGGTCGAGGTCGCTGCGCGAGCGAATCGTTTCTGGGAAGCGAGGCCCGACCTTCTCGACGAGGTTGTATGGCAGGCCCATGGCTTCGGGGACGACCAAGATGTCGCTGAACAAGATGGCGGCATCCACGCCATACGCGTCGATGGGCTGAAGGGTCACCTCGGCTGCACGATCGGGGTTCATCAACAGGTCTTTGAAACCGCCGACTTCTGCGCGAACGGCGCGGTACTCAGGCAGGGTTCGACCCGCTTGACGCATCATCCACACGGGAGGTCGTTCTACCTCTTCTCCACGAAGGGCACGCAGCATCAAATCATTCATGTTGCCAAAGGTCAGTGCAAAATCTTGAACACCGCCTCTCTGAGGAGCATGCCGTCCGTTGTGGTGGCATTGGATCGTCCTTTGGCCTTTTTGTCGGCCTCTCGGAGGTACCCAAAGATCCGCTCCACCTTCGCCGGCGCAAAGGCACTTGCGGCACGTGCGTAGTCTCGGACGGCGTAGGGGCTGCACCGCATGGCCTTCGCAGCCGCGCCCTCCGAGCGATCTTGGAGGGTTTGGTACACGAGAACACGGGCAAAGTAGGCGTGCAAGACAGGCACGACCATGGCAAGGGGGGCGTTCTTGGGGTTGGCTTCGAAGTACTGCACAATGCGGTTGGCCCGTTCAACGTCTTTGTTGCCCAGGGCCCGCTGCAGCTCGAAAACATTGTAGTCCTTGCTGATCCCGATGTGCTGCTCCACATGGTCGGGGGTCACCTTCGTGCCTTCCGGGAGCAGGATTTGGAGCTTGGTAAGCTCGTTGGCCACCTTCTGCAGGTTGTTGCCCAAACTCTCGGCGAGCAACTGCGACACGCGGCCGTCCAATTGCAGCTCCTTTCCTTCTGCATGGCCTGCAATCCACTGCGGCAGCTTGTGGTCGCGGACTTTGTCGCTCAAAAACAAGGTCCCTTGACGCGACATCGTCTTCACCGCCTTCAATCGGCTGTCCACCTTCTTGTGCGGGTGGGCAAACACGAGCACCGTCGAAGGAACGGGGTCCTCGGCGTAGGCCGCGAGTTTGGCCATGTCGTCCTTCCGCTTCCACATGCGCATGTCATGGGCCTCCTTCACCAACACCAGCTGGCGGTCGGCCATCATGGGAAAGCGACGTGCCGCCGCGAGAACTTCATCCACATTCGTGTCGCGACCGTAGAGCACCGTCTCGTTGAAGTCTTTGAAGTCCTCGTCCACCACTGTGTCCAGCAGAGCTTGCACGATTTCCGTGATGAAGAAGGGCTCCTCGCCGTGCAGCACGTAAATCGGAGAGAGCTTCCCCGAGGTGATGTTGCGTACGATTTG
>CBFHRO010000057.1:0-13231 GCA_965658245.1 uncultured Flavobacteriales bacterium | reverse complement strand
ATGCCCGTCGGATTGGGGATGTCTGCCAAATTGGGAGACCCTACCCCAAAGTCCCAAAGCAAGGTCGCGTTTCCGTCGATGTTTCCTTCCACAGTGAAATCGAACACCTCCACATCGTTGTCACACTCAAAGCCATCCACGACAATCGAAGGTTCCAAGGGCTGCCAGACCTGATACATCACCTCAGAAGTATCGGCACATGGCCATCCGGGATTCACCACCAGCGTGACCCAATAATCTCCGGGTTCAGGCCATGTATACGTGGGTTCGAATTCCGTGCTGACATCCGTCGTGACATTCGGCACCCCAAAATCCCATTCGTAGCTTGAACCATTGACAGAGTTGTTGTCGAGGGTGATGGTCTCACCGATGCACAATTGCGCAGGAACCTGTTCCGCCACAACCGACTGGATGTTGGGGTCACACAAGGTGACATTGAACTGAAAGTCACGCATGGTGGTGCTGAGCAAAACACCGTTCCTGTATTCCGAAACACAGATGCCGATGGCATACTGACCGGGCGCTGTGGGAAAACCTGTGATGATTCCTGTCACAGGATCGATGGCCATGGCGGGGTTAGAAGTGATGGGGTAAGTTCCGCTGAATCCCCCAATGTATTCGACTTCCTGGTAGGGAGGGGTGGAAGGAGGGTTGGGCACAGGGCTGTCGGGCCCATTGCCCCCCCCGGTGCCACCCCCGTCGAAAGGTGCACACAGGGAATACACCAGCTGGTCGCCGTCGGGATCGATGGCGTTGTGGTCCCACATGAAGTCAAAATTGGCACATACGGCAACGGGTGGCAATTCCTGAAACACTGGAGAACTGTTTTGCGACGCATTCGCACCTTCATTGGTTCCTGGAACATGCGTCACGAACGTGGCCCCAGGATTCTCTGTGCCTCCAAAATTCTGGAGGTTGCTGATGGATGGATTTCGACAGCACCGTTGCCACACCAAGTCCCAGCCATACGCCGTGGTTGGAAGTGAAATGGTGGTCGAGTAAATGGCCTGCTCAATGCACAGGTCAGGGGGAGGCGTGCCGCAAGGATTGCCCAATGCCACAGGGACGTTGCTGACATTTGATTGCGTCAGCGGGATGGTGATGACGTCGTTGCTTTGAATGTCGCCAGTCCCGTCCCACAAGCCAATGTAAACTTGGTCGTCAAAGCCAGTTCCCAAGGTGTTGGCTGGGCCGCAGTCCCGATACACCTTCAAAGTCACGAGGTAGTTGGTGCCGCCCAGATGGGTGTAGAAAATCTCCCCTCCTACAAGGTGAGTGGCGTGTGCTGTCCAAGATGCACAGCAAATGGCCATCGTCGCCAACAGGCGCAGAAAGCCATGCGTATGAATCAGTCTAAGATGCAATGCCATGGCACGAGTGAATACGTTCACAACGCATGTAACGTTGGAAACGCGCAAAAGGTTGACCTCAGCGTGTCCTGAAAACATGAATGCTGCCGTGGTCACGAACGCCATCGGCGCGAATCAGAACCCATTGGTAATGTCCGTCTGGCACCTCATCGCCGTTCATGTATCTCCCGTCCCACACCAACTCAGGCTCATCGTCTTGCAAGGTCTCGTCGTGCCAAACCTCCACGCCGTAGCGGTTGAAGATCAGAAGTTGGGACCCCATCATTCCGGTCAGTCCACGAATTCGGAACACGTTGTTTCCTGTGGCATTGTCGGGTGTGAAGACGTTGGGGATTTGGCAGTCTCGAACACGGATCAAGCTTTCGGTGGAAAAACCACACGTGTCGATGAGCGTCAAAGTTTCACCCCAAGACACCGGGGTGTCCAAGGCCTCCAAATCGGTCAGTCGCCAATGGTCATTTTGGGCCACCGCATGGGCGAGCAGGGGCATGCCACTTTCGTTGGTGTTCAAAATGGATACGCCGCCGTACAAAACGTCGGACACCGGAATGCCATCATTGTGCATGGGGAATTCGATGACTTCAAGCGGACACAAGTCGTCGTCGAAGGCCACGGGATGAAGCACTTCGAGGGTGTGGGTGATGGATTTGCCACATTGGTCTCGGATCACCAAATCGACAAGCGTGGAAGGAGGCAATTGTCCGTCGGCATCGACCATGTTGAAGAGAGAATCAAACTGAACGGTCCAATCGTTCGAATCCTCGCCGGCATTGTTCCAAGGTCGTTCGTCCCATGTGTAGACAAACGGACCATAGCCTGTGATGTTGTCATAACCGAGGCTTTGGGTTCCGTTTGAATTGATGCATCCCAAAGCGGAGGGGGTGGCTTCAATGGGAACAGGATCCACGATGACCACGTTGGCCAACGTGGTGGAGACTTGATCGCAGGCATTGACATATTCACACTCAATGACCAAATGCTCGACCCCTTCTTCGAATCCGTCGTCGATCAAGCCAAGCTCAATGGTGCTCGAAGAAGAGTCCGCGAGCATGACCACTTGGGAAAAGTATTGGTCGTAATCCAATCCTTCGTTGGCGGTGCCTGTCAGGGTGAGGAAGGTGGTGTCGAGCTGGGCCGATTCAGATTCGGGTCGTTCAATGGTGAATCGAGCATCATTGCACCCTTCCATGACCACGGCGTCGACAACCATGGAGGTCCCATCAACGTCAATGGAGATGTCGTTGTTGGCAAGCCAATCGGCCATGGGGAACGACTCTCCGTTGGGGTAGGTCAGGATGTCAGGCAATCCCACGGCTGCGTCATAGGGCACAAGAACTTCGATGCCCGCAGAGGCAAAGGGAACGGCATCGGCTTCCAACACAAATTCGGTGGGCTCACAAAGCGTGACGTTGAATTGAAAGTCCCTCACAACCCTGCTGAGAAAGACACCATCTCGAAACTCGTCCACGCAAATGCCGATGGCATATTGCCCGGAAGCTGTGGGTGTGCATGTCAGCTGGCCGGTGACAGGGTCGATGGCGAGTAGTGGATCTGCAGTCATGGGGTTGTCCCAAGAAAAGCCAGGGAGATAAGGGACGTCTAAGTAAGGAGGGGCCGCGGGTGGATTGGGGGTGGCGTTTCCGGCGTCTCCTCCTTGTTGGGGTGCACAGAGGGAGTACACCAATTCGTCCCCATCGGGATCAAGGGCTGCGTGGTTCCACACAAAAGGCAGATCGGTACACATGGCGACCGGTGGCAACTCTTGGAATTCAGGGCTGCTGTTGCTTTCAGTGGTGACGTCGGTTCCAGGAATGTGAACCTGGAGGGTCATGCCTGCATTTTCCACGCCGCCAAAATTGTCCAAATTGACAATGGTCGGATTGCGACAACAACGCTGGTACACCAAATCCCAACCGTAGGCATTCGAAGGCAACGTCAACACCGTGGTGTAAACGGCCCGATCGATGCACAACTCGGGTGGAGGAGTGCCACAGGGGTTGCCCATCACGACCGGCACCTCAGACACGTTGGCGTTCAACAACGGCACCAAGATGACATCGTCAAACGAAAGGTCGCCCGTGCCGTTCCACATCCCAATGGCCACGTTGTCGTCGAAGTAGGTGCCATTGGAATTTGCGGGACTGCAATCCCGATACACAGTGAGGGTGATTTCGTATTGGTCGCCGCCCAAATGCACGTAACTGAAATCTCCCCCCACCAAATGCGTCCCCATGGCTGGAAATGCGACAAAGACGGCCCACAAGGCCATGACCATTTTGATAACGTGAGGGGCAAACGAACGGGCTGTCATGGGAAGGGTTTTGGCTCTCGTGGAAAACAAACATAGGCGAAGCGGCCCTGATTAGACGTACTTTCACCGCGTGGAAGAACACAACGACGAGCACGTAGGAGGAGAAAAGCCTGCGGAAGCGCGAGTCCGGTTTGAGGACCTTGACTTGCACCCAGACATTGAAGACGGACTTTGGTCCATGGGATTTGAAACCGCCACGCCCATTCAGGGGCAGGCCATTCCCCATGCCATCAAGGGCAAGGACATCTTGGGCATTGCCCAAACCGGAACCGGAAAGACGGCGGCGTTTTTGTTGCCGACCATGGATCGCATCATGGACACCCCCAACGATGGCAAGGTCAAGGCCTTGATCGTGGTGCCCACGCGAGAATTGGCCATTCAAATCGACCAAGCCGCCCAGGGCTTTGCGTACTATACGGGCATCACCTCGCTTGCCATCTACGGCGGCGGCACAGGCAAAGAGTTTGCCCAAGAAAAGAAGGCGCTGACGGAAGGGGCCGACATCATCATTGTGACCCCGGGACGCATGCTGTCTCACCTCACGTTGGGTTACGTCGATTTGACCTCGCTGGAGGTGTTGATTCTGGATGAGGCGGACCGGATGCTGGACATGGGTTTCCACCAAGACATCATGCGCATTGCCACGCATTGCCGAGAAGAGCGCCAAACCTTGCTCTTCTCCGCCACCATGCCGGATCGCATGCGCACCCTTGCACACGACCTCCTGAACGATCCGGTCACGGTTCAGCTTGCACTGAGCAAGCCTGCGGCGAAGGTGAAGCAAGGGGCGTACATCTTGTTTGACCACCAGAAGGATGCGGTCCTTGTCGATGTGCTGAAGGAGCGCAACGTGAAGAGCGGCATTGTGTTTACTTCCCGCAAGAGAACCGTGGGGCAGGTGGTTCGTGCTTTGCGAAAGGCTGGCATCAAATGCGGACGCATGTCCAGCGACCTGGAGCAATCGGAACGCGAGGAAGTGATGTTGGCGTTCCGCCAACAAAAGCTGCCCATCCTTGTTGCCACGGACGTGGTGTCCCGGGGCATTGACATTGACAGCATCGAGCTCGTGGTGAACTACGACGTGCCGCCCAACGAGGAGGATTACGTGCACCGCATCGGCCGGACCGCCCGTGCAGAGCGCAAGGGCGAAGGCATCACCCTTGTGACGCCTGACGACATGCGCCGGTTTGGGAAGATTGAAAAGCTCATTGAGAAGGAAGTTCCCAAACTCCAGGTGCCGGAAGCCCTCGGAGACACGCCCACCTACGATCCCAAGTCCTCGGGTTCTCGAGGCGGCGGTCGCGGCGGAAACCGAGGTGGTGGGGGCCGACACGGTGGTGGACGTCGCCATGGCGGAGGTCAGTCAGGTGGCGGTCAGGGCAAAGGAGGTCAAGGCGGAGGGAAGAACTTTCGCAGAAAAGGCAAGCCAGGAGGCGGTTCGCGTCGTGGTGGCCCGGGTGGCCAACCGCAAGGATCATGAATCTGACGCCAGAGGAGTGGAAGGTCAAGCTCTCCGAAGAGGAGCACCGCGTGATGCGGGAAAATGGCACAGAGCGTCCGCACACCAGTGAATTCAACGCGGAATGGCGCGAAGGCACTTATCACTGCAAGGGATGTGGCCTGGCGCTTTTTGAGAGTCCCTCCAAATTCAATGCGGGTTGCGGTTGGCCCAGTTTTGACCGTGAAGCGCCCGAAGCGAGCATCACCCAAGTGGTGGACCGCTCGCACGGCATGGTGCGCGTGGAAGTCCGATGCTCAGGCTGCGACAGCCACCTTGGTCACGTCTTTCCTGACGGTCCCACAGAAACGGGGACGCGGTATTGCATCAATGGTGTCTGCCTGACGTTTCAACCCTCATAAGGCAAATCTTGATTCAGTTTAGTCGCTGCCGTCTCGCCGATCTTGGCGATTGACTTTGGCGCGCTCCTGGAGGTCCTTTGCGGCCAGAGCCCCCCATGCGCTCCCTGATGGTCCTTGCCAACTCTCGCTGCATGTCCGGCAGCATCAGAGCACGCTCTGTGCCGAGCAGGTCTGCAATCTCCAGCAAATAGACGGACTCCAGGTCAACCATGTCTTTGCGCTGCTGCGCCAGGCGTTCGACCAAGTCACGGAGCTCGGCCGAGGATGCCCCCGTGGCGTCGAAAGCATCTTTTTGAGTGTTCATGGCCTCACGCTGGGCCTCCATTTGGGCTTCAAACGACTCGTGCAAAGGCCAGAACGACTTGCTTTCCTCAGGTGTCAGGGACAGTCGCTCTGTCATGAACGCGATGCGCAAAGCTTCCATGCGTTGAGAACCGCCCCGGGGTGGACCAGGCTGTGCCCAGATGGAGGAAAAGACGACGAGGCACATCAAGGTGAAAAGGGATCGAGATTTCATCAAAAAGAAGTTGAGTCAAACACAAGTTCGTCGTAGCCAGATTCCCATTGCTCCAGAATTTCGAGTTCGTCTTCGGTCAACGGGATTTGGGCTTGCGATTCCCAAAGGCAGGCAAACGTGACGCACTCGTCTTGTTGGAGTTCAGGCATCCAAGTTCCAACAAGCATTCCGCCCACAAGGCAAGCGGCTGCAAGGGCTGCCCAAGGCCGCAAGGAGATGCGACGTTTGGAGGAGGGCAAGGCCTCGCGAACAGCGGCCTCTTCTGACTGTGCCCAAAACGAATCGGGCACATCAAGGTGCTCATCCCACTGGGAGACAAGGTCGGACTGGGCGTGAGGTTCTTGAGGGTTTGAAGGAGTCATGTTGTAAATGAGACGTTGCAGCGGAAGTTTGGTTGAACCAAGGTCAAGAGGTTTTGAAAGATTGGATCAGTTTGGCCTTGGCATGGTGGTACAGAGCCTTGACCGTGCTTTCGGTGACGCCCATGGCTTGAGCCAGCTGTTTGTAGGGCATGGCTTCAAAGTAACGAAGGACAAAGACCGCGCGCTGTCGGTCGGGCAGCAATCCTACAGCCTCCATCAAGCCTTGAAGTGCGGACGCTTCGTTCCAGGCGTCGTGTCCGTGCCATTCATTCCAGGCGTGGTCGTCCGAAGGTTCGAGCGTCTCGCCGATGTTGGAAGGGGCAATTTCCTCTCTGTTTAGTGCCACGTCTCCCCACCTCAATCTGTCTCGCTGCCTTTTGCGAAGGGCGTCTAGGGCCGTGCGGTTGGCAATCGAAAGGAGCCACGTGTAAAGGGCACTTTCACCCCGAAATTCATGGATGTTCTTCACCAATTTGACCAAGGTGTCTTGCAGCGCATCAGCTGCATCATCATGGTTGCCGAGCATCCGCCTCAAGTGGCCATAGAGGGGGCGTTGCCAAAGTTGGATGGCGTCTCGAAAGGCACGTTCCCGTGTGGAGGGTTCGCGAAGGGCTTGGACCAAGTCGCGCTCAGAACCGTACTCAGAAGGAAGGTGCATGCTGGGGTTTGGACGTTCCTACGTGTCAAACGTTGAACGCATCAGCGCGTTTCCGACCGTCGTCGGGTGGCCCAAATCCACAAGGCGATGCCCGACAGGAACGTGCACACCGAGATGAGTTCCGCTTGCGTCATGGTCATGCCCAGGAATTCGAAGGTCGTGTTGACCCGAATCTTCTCCACCCAGAACCGTTCGAATCCGTTGAACATCAGGTAGGCGGCGAAAATCTTGCCAGGCACCGCCGTCCAACGCTTGCGCATGCCCCACAGGAATGCGAATCCGAGCACCGCGGCCGTGGTCTCGTAGATCGGCGTCGGGAACACGGCGGGGTCGAGGTAGGTACCGTAGCCCTCAAACGCAGGCCAAGGCTGTGTGACCGGATCGATGAGCTTGCCCGTGTAGCCCGCGGCACGCGGTCCATACACCGCATTGACGTTGTTGGGGTAGGCGTAGGCCCAAACCCAATCCGGAGCCCACGACAACCATCCCGGCTTGGGAAAGGGGTTGGGAATGCCCCAGTCGCCGTCGCCGCTGATTTGGCATCCCATCCGGCCAATGCCGTATCCCAGCAAAAGGACCGGGGCGGTGGCGTCGGCCAGCCTCAAGAAATTCATGTTGTTGCGTCGCGCAAACACATACACCGTCAACCCGCCGACGATCAGGCCGCCGTAAATGGTGAGGCCGCCCAAGAAAGCATTGAGGCTGGGTTGCTTCAGGAACGCGATGAATTCATCGGGGTATTCGAGCAGGTGAAACAACTTGGCCCCCACAATGCCTCCGACTGCGGCGGCGGCGGTGATGCCCCCCACGAGGTCTTCAGGGCGGATAATCTGTTCCACGGTTTTGGGCTCGGGGAGCCGCTCACGCTGGACTTCCCAATAACGCCAGGCCGTCATCCCCACAGCCCCCAACACGCCCCACACCACGTTGCCTTCGGTGCTGAACAGGTGGGCCTGTGGCAAGCCGCCGCCTTGAAAGATCTCACCTGCGTTGAACACGAGGTAAAGCACCTTCCATCCAAGGACAAATCCCATGACCGCCTGCAACCCCAAATCCAAGGGATGCGGCGCTTGGCCGACGACTGTGGTGGTGGTTTGGGCTTGGAAGTGGCCCAAGTCTGCCTGACGCTTCAACTCCCTCCGCAACAGCGCGTGCGCCACGAGGAAGGCCAGCGCCACGAAGAACCCAAAGCTGTTGATCAACTTCAGCGCGGGGAGGTCCCAGCCGAGCAGGTCGAGGAAAGCGAAGTACAGGTTGGGGTACATGTGGCGAAGCTACGTCAGTCAGACCAACGTTCCGTGCACCCATCCGAGGGGGTCAATGCGGTCCAACTTGACGGCGTGGATGTCGTTGCCTTGCACTTGGCCGGCGGGAACCGCGACGCGGATGTAATTGGGGGAGTAGCCCATCCGTAGGCCGTCTTCCTCGGCTTCTTCAAACAGCACGTCCACCTCTTGGCCGAGAAACGCTTCGTAATGCGCGCGCTGGGCTTTGAGGCTCACGTTGCGCAGGGTCTTGTTGCGCTCTTTCCGCTCGGGCACAGGCACGACTTCGTCGATGCGGAGGGCTGTGGTGTTGGGACGTTCACTGTAAGTGAAGACGTGCAAATAACTGATTTCAAGAGACTTGATGAACTCGACGGAAGCGAGGAACTTCTCCTTGGATTCGCCGGGGAAGCCGACAATGACATCCACACCAATGCTCGCGTGCGGCATGCGCTCTCGGATGCGCTCGACGCGGGACCGGTAGAGGTCGGTGCGGTAGCGCCTGCGCATGGCAGACAACACCTCGTCGTCGCCAGATTGCAGTGGGATGTGGAAGTGCGGTTGAAATTTCTGGGACGCGGCCACAAAGTCGATGAGTTCGTCCGTCAACAAGTTGGGCTCAATCGAGGAGATGCGAAAGCGTTCCACGCCGCTCAGGCCGTCGAGTTCGCGCACCAAGTCGAGGAGCGTTTCGCCATGGGCGGTTCCGAAGTCCCCAATGTTGACCCCGGTCAGGACGATTTCCTTGGCACCTGCGGCGACGGCCTTTTGGGTTTCGGCCACTGTTTGAGTCACATTGGCGCTGCGCGAACGGCCTCGGGCCAACGGAATGGTGCAGAATGCGCAGAAATAGTTGCAGCCGTCCTGCACTTTCAAAAACGTGCGGGTGCGGTCGCCACTTGAGAAGCCCGGAACGAAGGCCCGAACTTCCTTGATCTCTCCGGCAATGGCGCGGGCTTCTTCACTTTTCTGCGCGCCTTCGAGGTGGGCGGCGAGGTTGAACTTTTCTCCAGCGCCCAAGACGAGGTCGACGCCTTCGATTTGGGCAATCTCTGCAGGCTTGAGTTGGGCATAACAGCCCACCACCACCACAAAGGCATCTGGATTGCTTTGCATGGCGCGACGCACCGCGTTTCGACATTTGGCGTCGGCGTGGTCGGTCACGCTGCACGTGTTGATGACCACCACATCTGGGGCGTCGTCCAAGTGCACACGGGCGTATCCCGCGTCGCCCAATTGCCGGGCGAGGGTGGAGGTTTCACTGAAGTTCAGCTTGCACCCCAAGGTGTGAAAGGCTGCTTTGAGGCCGGATGCCATGGCCGCAAAGGTACGTTTGGCCAACACATGCAACCTCAAGGGCGTACATCTTGTTAACTTGCCAACTCTCGTGATTCCAATCGAGTCGAAACCAAGAATTTGAAACCATGAAAACCACGTTCCGTCTGGGGCTTTCCGCATTGTGTTTTGCCATGATGGGCATGACCGCGCAAGCCCAAACGTTCACCAACGCCAGCAACCTTCTTCCCGACACTTACAACAGCGGAGGCTGTGTTGGGTTTGCGGATTTGGATGGTGACGGCTACGACGACCTCGTTGTCCTCGACCAAAGCAACACGCTTCACACCCTCTACCAAACGCCTGAAGGCACCTTCACCGATTACAACCTCGGACAGGTGAGCAACGCCAGCCAATGGGGAATGTGTGTGGCCGACTTCGACAACGACGGACACAAGGACGTCTTCTCCGGCGGTTCATACGACGGAGTGTTCGTGCAGAAGATCACGGCCCCAGGTGTGCACACAAGCATGGAACTGACCAACGGCAGCATGTTCATGCAGGCTTGCAACTGGGTGGACATCGACAACGACGGCGTGTTGGATGTGTTTGGTTGCCATGACGATGCGTTGAGCCGCATGTGGAAAGGTGGCGAAGACGGTTCGCTCGAGCCGGAATTGTTCATGGACCTGACGGATTATGCTTTGGCGGACTACTCAGGCAACGACCACAGCGGAAACTACGGGACGGTGTGGACGGACTTTGACAGCGATGGCGACATCGATTTGTTCATTGCCAAATGCCGTCAGTTTGTGAACGACCCCAACGACCCACGCCGCATCAATCAATTGTGGGTGAACGACGGCAACGGCGGCTGGACGGAAGAAGCGCTCGAGCGTGGATTGGTGTTGTACGAGCAAAGCTGGACCACGGACTTTGCGGACATTGACAACGATGGCGATTTCGATTGTTTGGCCACCAACCACAGTTCCACGATCAAGCTTCTCGAGAACGACGGGACAGGATACTTCACAGACATCACCGCAGGCAGTGGTCTTGAAGTCACAGGGTTCTTTTTGCAAGCGAAAATGGACGATTTCGACAACGACGGTTTTGTCGATTTGATCTACACCGGAGGCGCAGAGGGCTTCTTCCGCAACAACGGAGACCAAACCTTCACCGAAGTGCCCAATTTGTTCCCATGGAACGACACCATGCACAGTTTCGCATCCGGAGACGTGAACCGCGACGGCCAACTCGACGTCTACGCGAGTTACGGCAACGGCTACGTCAGCCCTGACAACGGGAACCCCGACATTTTGTGGGTCAACGACGGCAACGACAACCACTGGATTGCCTTCGACCTCGAAGGGTTTGAAAGCAACGTGGACGCCGTGGGGGCGAAGGTGGAATTGACCGGGGACTTCGGAACCATGGTGCGCGAGGTGCGCGGCGGTGAGAGCTATGGCATCACGTGCACGTTCATGTGCCGCTTTGGCCTTGGGGAGCACGAAGTGGTGGACCAAGCAACGGTGAAGTGGCCGAGCGGCGCGGAAACGGTCATTGACAACCCTGCAATTGACCAATACCACAATGTGTTGGAAGTTCCTTGTCTTGTGGATGTCACGGCCACGGCCACGGCCGAAGCCTTCTGTCCTGGCGAAGTCGTCACGTTGAGCGCGCCTGAAGGGTTTGACACGTATGAATGGAGCAACGGTGCCACCACGTCCACAACTGAGGTCAGCACCACGGGGGCATACTCCGTGTTGGTTTACGACAGCGAAGGGTGTGCGGGATTCTCCAATCTTTTGACGGTCACAGAAATTGTCGGCAACTCGCCCACCATCGACCTCGACGGCAGCACCGATTTGTGCGACGGTTCTGTGTTGACTTTGACAGCATCAGATGCAGACAACTACACCTGGTCTACGGGGGACGAAACCCAAAGCATCGACGTGACCGCCTCCGGGTCTTACGCGGTGTACAGCGTGGACATTTGCGGCAACGCGGGCACTTCGGACACCCTCTTTGTGGAGGTGTATGACGCGCCCTTGACCAATCCGGAAGTCAGTGAAGACATTGAATTGGAGGCGCCGGCGACGGTGCAATTGACGGCGACTGGAGAGAACGTTCGCTGGTACGACTGGTCTACGGGAGGCAACTTGCTTGCCACGGGCAATGACTTTGCACCGCAGGTGGATGTGACAACGACCTTTTGGGCGGAAGACGTACGCATCACTTCAGGCGACGAGGAGGTCGGCGGTGAGTTGACCAACCAAAACAGCGGTGCCTACCACTCCAACAGCGCGCGCTGGTTGGAATTCGACGTTCACGAGAGCACCCGCCTCAACAGCGTGACGTTGTTTGCCAATGGCACGTACGAGCGAGAGTTTGAGCTGATTGATGAATTTGGCATCGTTCTCGAGTCGATGGCGGTGGAAGTCGAGGCGGGAACCTTCGTCTTGGAATTGAATTGGGACATCGAGCCTGGCCTGAACTACGGCTTGCGTTGCACCACAGAGGATCCCCAATTGTGGCGGGAGGGCAACAATTCGCAGTTGAGCTACCCCTACGAGGTGGGCGATTTGTTGACCATCACCAACAGCACCGCGGGCCCCAGCTTGGATTACTACTACTTCTTCTACGAGTGGAAAGCCGAGCCCAAACCCATTGAGTGTGTGTCTGACCGTGTGGGCGTGACCGTCACCGTGGCGGGAACCACAGGATTGAATGAGGTGGAGGCCGAATGGTCCGTGATGCCCAACCCTGCGGTGAGAGGCACCGCCCTTTTGATGCCTGGCTTGAACTTGGGAACCGAGATTCAAATCGTGGATGCGCAGGGACGTGCTGTTCATGCCGGCACATGGGAGGGAAGTTTGACCTTGGACTGGCCCGCAGGTTGGTATGCCGTTCGTGCACAAACCCCATCTGGTTTGCAGCACAAGGCATTGGTCATTGAATGAGGTCGTGAAATAGAAAGAACAAAGAAGGCGGGGCCCACGGGTCCCGCCTTATTTTTAGGCCATGGGATTGGTCAGTTTGTTGACGAGGTGGGTGCCGCGTACGGTGCTTCAGAGGGGGGCTCATTTGGCGTTGAAGAGCGTGGCGTGGTCGTATGCGGGTGACACCTTGGAAGATCCCATTGTGGGGAAGTCCTACCGAAAAATGCTCCCCTATGGACGTGTTCGGAGCCGACCCAATGCGCTGGCGCCGCACAGCTTGAGCTTGGAGCGTCACCGAGCCGTGTGGGCCTTCCTTCAGCGCAAGACGTCCTTCTTCAAGGCACCTCTGCGCATGTTGCACCTGGCGCCGGAATACTGCTATTTGACGCGGTTTAAAAAGTTGGAGAACCTCGACTATGTGACGGCCGATTTGAACAGCCCGTGGGCGGATCACCACTTTGATTGTCACGACATTCCATTTGAAGATGAAAGCTTCGATGTGGTGATGGCCAACCACCTTCTTGAGCATGTGGAAGACGACCGCAAGGTCTTGCGTGAGTTTTTTCGGGTGATGAAGCGCGGTGGATGGGGCGTGCTGCAAGTCCCAATCAATTACAACGAGGAAGGAACGGCCGAGGACCCCAACGTCACAGACCCCATGGAACGCGAGC
>CBFHRO010000056.1:0-14280 GCA_965658245.1 uncultured Flavobacteriales bacterium | reverse complement strand
CTTGCACGTGTGGGAAAACGCCAGCGAGGACTGGTGGATGGGGGCGAGCATCCTCCCCGTGAGTGTCGAAGCCATGACGCACTTTGCCACGGGCAACCACGACCTCTACCGAGACCGTCAATGGCGTTGGATGCTCGATGCGCGCGCAGAAAAAGACGCGCCTTGGCACGCAGTCGGTGCCGTCGACCTCTACGACTTTGAACCACGACAACTTCGTGCCGGAGTGGCCGTTCACGTGGACCACGCGCATCGGCGTCAAGGTCACGCCCTGGAAGGTCTTGGGCTGCTCGAGGCCTACGCGGCGGGCCATTTGGGATTGCGGCAGCTGTATGCGGAAGTGCCTGCGAATCACGAGGCTTCCTTGCGCCTGTTTGAGCGCGCCGGGTACGTGGCCACGGGCAAACGCGCGCAATGGATCCGCACGCCGCAAGGAGCATGGGCCGATGTGGTGACGATGCAGCTTTTTTTCAACGAACCTTCAAAGCAACCGAGTTGACATGGGCTTCCGACGAATGGCAACCCTTGGATTGGTGTGTGCAGGTGTTGGTCTGGCCGCAAGCGTTGTGGCCTGGAACCACTGGATGGCTGGAAGTTGGTCAGACCAAACCGTCACGGTCGAATTGGTGCCCGAACACAATGCCGTCCAGCACATGGAATCCTTGAAAACGCAACTCCCGCCTGGGGGCGAGCGGCTTCTCGACCATTTGACCATCCGTTCGTGGGAAGGTCGATTGAAGGCGGGGCGATATGAATTCCCTGCCGGCGAATCGGTGAAGCAAAGCGCTGTCCGCTTGGTGACGGGAAATCGACAAGCCGTGAAGGTTGTCGTTCGGTCAGGACGGGATGCAGGCCCCATCGCCGGCACCGCCACCCGCCGCATCCACGCCGACAGCGCCGGCGTTGCCCGCATGCTCGCCGAGGATTCCATGATGTGGCGCGTCTTGCCCAACACCTACGAAATGTGGTGGGAGACCGACGTCCGCGCCTTGGCCCAAAGGCTTCTCCTGGAACACCAACGCTGGTGGAACGAAGACCGCGTGGCCGCCGCTCGTGCCCAAGGCTTGACCCCCAAAGAAGCCACGGTGTTGGCTTCCATTGTTCAGGCCGAAACCGCCGTGGTTTCCGAAGCACCGCAGGTGGCGGGTCTGTACCTCAACCGGCTGAACAAAGGCATGTTGCTGCAGGCCGACCCGACCCTGATTTTTGCCCTTGGTGACCCCTCGATTCGGCGGGTTTTGGACGTGCACAAAGAGGTCGAGTCCCCCTACAACACTTACAAATACCAGGGCTTGCCTCCCGGTCCGATTCGCTACGTCGACCCGCGTTACCTGCAAAGCGTGCTCCACCCTGCCCAGCACAACCACCTCTACATGTGCGCCAAACCCGGCGGAGATGGCACGCATGATTTTGCCCGAACGTACAGAGAACATTTGCGCAACGCACGGGCTTACCAATCGTGGTTGAACGCGCAACGCATCTACCGTTGAAGAAAATCTTGCACATCCACTCCCTGTTGACAGGGATGCTCCTGTCGGCATTCTACTTTGTGGGGCACGCCCAAACGCCGTTCAACCTCCACGATCAAGTGGCCACGGCCTTTCGCGTGAACGAGGCGCCGGTTGTGGACGGTCGCCTCGACGAGGACATGTGGCGCACCGCGCCGAGTGCCCAACACTTCACCCAAAGTCGACCCTTCCCCCAAAGCAAGCCCACCCACCGCACCGAAGTGTGGATTGCGTTTGACGACCAAAACCTGTACATCGCTGCACAAATGCACGACACGGCGCCCGACTCGATTCTGAAGCAATTGAGCGTGCGCGACCGCGTGGAGAATTCAGACGAGTTTGGGATTTGGTTCAGCCCCTACAACGACGGCATCAATGCGGTTGGGTTCAGCACCACGCCCCAGGGTGCGCTCAACGACTTCATCATGAACGCCCAGGGTTCTGACGACTCGTGGAACGGGGTCTGGGAAGTCCAAAGCCACATCCACGCCGGCGGATGGTCCACCGAAATCCGCGTGCCGTGGAGCCAGTTTCGCATGCCCACCCTGCCCGAAGGGGTTTCGCAAGAATGGGGCATGAACATTTGGCGTACGGTCAGACGTTCGAGGGAAGAGACCGTGTGGAATGCGCTTGACCCAACGATGAACGGCATGGTCAACCAAGGCGGCGTGCTGCGAGGCATTCAGGGCGTGGACACCCCTCCCCGCATCGCCCTGTTCCCCTATGTCAGCGGCTATGCCACCACGGCCGTGGACGCGCAAGGAACACGCCAATGGGCGGCGCCCATCAATGGTGGGTTGGACGCCAAAATCGGCCTCGGCGACGCCTTCACCGTGGACATGACGCTGGTGCCGGATTTTGGCCAAGTCGTCACCGACAATTTGGTCCTCAACCTGAGCCCATACGAGGTGAGGTTTGACGAAAACCGCCCCTTCTTTTTGGAAGGGACCGACCTGTTTAACAAAGGTGGTTTGTTCTACAGCCGCCGGATTGGGTCGGAGGGACAGCTTTTCAACGCCACGAAAATCAGCGGCCGCACCGCTTCAAGCACGGGGATCGGGGTGTTCCAAGCCTTTGCCCGCGACACCACGGGTGGCAGCGATGCGTTGACCTCCTACAACGTGACCGTCGCAGACCAAAACTTGCCCAACAACGGATTCATCACCTTGCTCAGCACCAACACCCTCCGTTCTGAGGACGGGCGCGACGCCTACGTGCAAGGAGCGGAATACAACCTGCGCAACAAAGACAACAGCTGGGCCTTCAGCGGGAATGCCGCTCGAAACACGATGGCGCAGGGAGACACCACAGACCACGAAGAAGGTCATTGCTGGGGTGTGAATGTGGCCAAAACCTCGGGACAGCTCCGTGGTTCATTGGGGCACTATCAAGAATCGGAAAACTACAATCCCAACGACCTCGGCTACTTGGCGGCACCCAACGAGGTCGCGACATTTGGAAACATGGAATACGGCATCTACAAGCCGTTTGGCGCGTTCAATCGGATGTGGTGGTCGTTGGACGGGGAGCTCAACCACCTCTACGCGCCGAGGGCCTACAGCAACTTCACTTGGGGTGCCGAATGGGCCGCGGTCACCAAGTCGTTTTGGTTCAACAAATTTGAAGTCGAAGGGCAGCCGCGCAACGGCATGGATTGGTTTGCGTCACGCCTGGAGGCCATCCCCTTTGAAACGCCGCGTTGGACATCTGCCGAATTTGTGACCTCTACAGATTATCGGCGCGCCATTGCACTGGATGGGTTCGTCAAACGCCGTTGGCGCCCAGACGTTCCGGATTGGGACGAGTTTTTCCTCCGACTTGCGCCCCGTTTTCGGTTCAGCGACCGGTTGAGTGCGGACTACGTTTGGAGCTGGCAAGTGCGTCACAACGAACGTGGCTGGGCCTTGTCGGAAGAAAACGCGTGGGGTGCGCCTGTGAGTTTGTTTGGGCGACGTGAGAATTCGAGCCACACACACGTGCTCAATGCGAGCTACATCTTCACCCCCACCTCAAGCCTGTCTGCGCGGGTGCGACACTACTGGAGCGTGGTGGATTACCATGAATTCTTTGCGTTGAATTCGGACGGCACCTTGCAGGCGGACACCCCTTTCAATGACCTTCTCCTCGACGCCGTGACAGGCACCTCGAGTGAGGATTTGAATTACAATGCGTGGAGTGTTGATTTGGTGTTCCGTTGGATTTTCTCGCCGGGAAGCGAATTGAGCATTGTCTGGAAAAACACCCTCAACGAAGAAGGAAATGCCCTGCCTGAAACCTATTGGAACAACTGGCAAAGCATGCTCGATGAGGGCTTCACCAACTCCCTTTCCATCAGGGCTTTGTACTTCCTCGACTACAGCTTGATTGAATCGCGGTTGACGCGCTGACCTCCGTCAAGGCCAAGTCAGGATTCCCTGCCATGTGGCCACATTGCCCGAGGCATCTGTCGCCGTCAAAACAACCGACACAGGCCTCCCGTGGGCATGCACGTCGTCGGATGGGTCGTAGGTGACCATGCTTCTCTTGGGATCCCAACCCAACCGGGCCCAATCACCATCCAAGGTCAATTGAAGGTCCTCAAGGCCGGACAATGCATCGTCCACGAACCACACCGCGTCGCCACTCGGAACCAGCGGCGTGCCGCTGTGATACGGCAACAATTGGGGTGGCACCGTGTCGCGTTCGAGGGTCCACAGCCCTCCGTGTGACAGACTCATCGTGAGGTGACCGCCCTTCACCGCCGCTTCCGCCGTTCGGACCAAGTCTCCTTGTTCATCGCGTTGTGTGGCGACCCATTTGTCCTCGGGCCAAGGCTGACCTGGCAACCAAGACCAGCCAGCAGCCCATGTGTCCGTGGACATGGGCAAGGCCCATGACACCTCGATGGCCTTTCTCAGTGGAACCGTCGTTGGATAAAGTGTGCCACCTGTTTGCCCGTCATTCAGGGTCCAACCCAGCACGGTCGTCTCGAAAAAGGCGTGGGCCTCCCACGACACCTTGGCGCCCCCCAATTGACACGTTCCGGCCTCGGCAGGTTCCACTGTGGTGGTTTCAAGCGGCATGGGCTGGTCTTTGGCCTTCCACGCCTCGTCCAAGGACGCAGGCTCTTCCCCTTTCAAAATCAACCGCTTGACCGTCTCATTGCCCGCAGCATCTGTCGCACAAATCTGCAAGGTTGCGACTTCTCCCTCCTTCAATTCCAACCACCCATCGCCTGCGGGAGAATCGTAAATCTTCAACCGGTTGGAGGTGAACCTGTGCAATCGATGCACCTGATCGCGCGTTGACATCCAAACGGGGGAAAAGGCATGTGCATTCATGTCCTTGTTGACGGCAAAATCCAATTCCGCCCAATCCACTTTGTGATGGAGCATCTGACCCTGTGTAGAAGAGGTCACCTTTGCTTCGAGCGTGCGCAATCCACAGATGTTGCCCGCACCGTTCAACAGGTCGTAGCCTTCGACGGCAAATCGCACGCGGCCCGGCACCTCAACCGTGTCAACCTCATCCAAATCCCAACTGCGCATGCGGTCGGAAGTCTCCGCCCAAAGCGTCGGCAACAACGGCGCCCGGGTGTCCAACTTGGTGACCCAGCCGTCAAGGGGGTTCAAGGGATGCTGATCGGCCGTGTTTCGCACCTCAAAATGCAAATGTGGTCCCCCACTCCCCCCTGAATTCCCACTCCACCCGAGGGTGTCACCCGCCTCAAATCTCAGGTTGGCGGATGCGGAGGGAGTCGCATCCAATCCGAGGTGGCGACCTGAATACGTCCGCGACACGGCCCATGCTTGAATGCGTGGTTCAAACCGCTGTAAATGCGCATACACCGTGGTGATTCCGTCAGGGCCTTCGAGATACAGCGCGTTGCCGTAGCCCCATGGAGACATCTTCACACGCGCGATGCGACCTTTCGTGGCAGCGACAACCACCAACCCTTCGCGCCCCTCGGTTTTGAGGTCCACTCCTGTGTGAAAGTGATTGCCTCGCAGTTCACCAAAATTGCCGCTCAACAAGGGCGCGATGCGCAGGGGCTCCTCCCATTCGTGAGCTTCCTTGAACGCCCCAGCACGCGAAATCTCCTGGGCAAACAGACCTGTCGCGACAGTTGAAGCGAAAAAACACAACCCACTGATGCACAATTTTTTCCAATAAAAACCACATGCCTTCCCTCTCCAAGACAGCAACCGCGGGGTTTGAGGGCAAAGGGCATCAGGCATGGTGCAAAACTACACGTGGCAGCCCCGAGCATGTTGCCCTTCGTCGCGTACTTTTGTTCACGAGCTGTTCCCATGTCCACCCCTCAACAACAACTCTCCTCATTGACTGACGCCGTGAGCCGTCTGCTCGACGCATACACGGGACTGAAGGATCGCAACCGCGTGTTGCAACAGAGACTGGAAGCCACTGAGGAGGCATTGAACAAGGAACGACAGGACAACAGCCACGTTCACAATCAATCTCACCCCTCGCCCCAAGATTCATCCTTGTCAGCAAGTGAATTGGATGCGCTGGTGGAAGAAATCGACAATTGCATCGCCCTTCTCAAATCTTGAGAAACGACACCATGGAAACACTCGACGTCAAACTTGGAGGACGATCCTATCCCCTCACGCTCTCCCCGGAAGAGGTTGACGTCGTGCGCGCTGCTGCCAAGGCCGTGGAGGCCCAAATCGCGCAACTCAAGTCTCAATATGCCATCACCGATCGCATTGATCTGATGGCCATGGCCGCTTTACAAATCGCCGTCCAGGCCCAAACGAATGCACCACAACCTGCCCAGGGCAGCGCGGATGCGTCGTGGTCGCACGCCGAAGTCGAAAACCTTCTCCAACGCATTCAGAAAGCACTTGAAGGATGAGCCGAAAGGCCCAACTTCACACCCCATGAGCCCCATACTCGCCGCAGCCGCCGGACTCCTTCTCGGAGGAGGCGCAGGCTACTTCCTTTTCTTGCGCGTGCTAACTGGCAAAGCCGACAGCATTGTTCGCGAAGCTGAACTCCGCGGAGAATCCATCAAGGAAAAGAAAATCCTTCAAGCCAAAGAGAAATTCATTGCACTGAAGGAAAAACAAGCCGATCAACGCAAGGATTTGGACCGCAAACTGAACGAGCGCGAGGAGCGCATCAAGCGCACCGAATCCAACCTCCAGCGGACCATTGACCAGAACAAAAACGCCGAACGCCAACTCAAAAAAGACCAAGAGAAGCTCGACCAGCGACTCAACGCGTTGGAGAAGAAGCAAAAAGACCTCGATGCCGACCACAAGAAGGCGATCGATGCCTTGGAAAAGCTGAGTGGCATGACCGCCGACGAGGCGAAATCTGCCATTGTCGAGCAAATCAAAACGGAAGCACGGGGCATGGCTGCGAGCCAGGCCCAAGACATCATCGACGAAGCCAAAGAGCGCGCCAACGGCGAGGCCAAGAAGATTGTGATCCAGACCATCCAGCGTGTGGCCACAGAGCACAGCGTGGAAAACAGCGTCTCGGTCTTCCAAATCAAAAACGACGACGTCAAGGGCCGCATCATCGGTCGTGAGGGACGAAACATTCGCGCGCTCGAAGCCGCGACGGGCGTCGAATTCATCGTGGACGACACGCCAGAAGCCATCATTTTGAGCTGCTTCGACCCGGTTCGACGCGAGATTGCACGGCTCTCTTTGCACCAACTTGTGACAGACGGCCGCATCCACCCTGCCCGCATCGAAGAGGTGGTGGCCAAGGTGACGAAGAAAATCGAGGAGGAAATTGCAGAGACGGGCAAGCGCACCCTCATCGATTTGGGCATTCACAACATGAAGGGCGAATTGACCCGCATGGTGGGGCGCATGAAATACCGCTCCTCTTACGGACAGAACCTGCTGCAGCACAGCCGCGAAGTGGCGAACCTCTGTGCCACCATGGCCGCGGAACTTGGGTTGGACGCCAAAGCCGCCAAGCGTGCGGGCCTCCTGCACGACATCGGCAAAGTCAGCGACGAGGAAAGCGAATTGCCGCACGCGCTCCTTGGCATGAAAATCGCCGAAAAAGCGGGAGAACGTCCGGATGTGTTGAACGCCATCGGCGCCCACCACGACGAAATCGAAATGACCTCGCTTCTCTCTCCGATCATCCAGGTCTGTGACGCCATCAGTGGCGCGCGCCCAGGGGCACGACGGGAGATGGTCGAAGCCTACATCCAGCGCTTGCGGGACCTCGAGAACTTGGCCCTGGAGTACCCAGGGGTGACGAAGTCGTACGCCATTCAGGCGGGACGCGAGCTTCGCGTGATGGTGGAAAGTGACCAAGTCAGCGACGACCAGGCCGACCAGCTGTCCTTCGACATCAGCCAGCGCATCATGAATGAAATGACCTACCCAGGTCAGGTCAAAATCACGGTCATCCGTGAGCGCCGCGCGGTAAGCATCGCCCGCTGATGACGGCCAAGGGCCGCACGCCCTTGTGGGGGGCTTCGCTGAGCTGGCAGAGCCTCAATGTTGTGCTGCAGGTCATTCTGCAGCTCGTCTACATCCGCATCCTAGCGGATCTTCTGACCCAAGAGGACTTTGGCATCATGGCCATTGCCCTCATCGTGGTCGGCGTGGTGGAAATTTTCGCGCAAGTGGGCATTGGCCCTTCGGTGGTGCAGTTCAACGACTTGGAGCCCAAACACATCGCCTCCGCGTGGTGGTTCAGCGCGGGGCTGGGGTTGCTGTTCTTTGGGATGATGTTCATCCTCGCCCCTGAGGTCGCGCATCACTACGGCGAGCCGACCCTGCGTCCCGTGTTGCGCTGGATTTCCCTGAGTTTTGTCATTTCGGGGTTCAGCGTGGTGTCTCGCAGCCTGCTCGTGCGAGACATGAACTTCAAAACCCTGACAGGCTGTGCCTTGGCCGGCATGGTGATCGGGAACTTGGGGGTGGGCCTGACCTTGGCGCACAAGGGTGCGGGGGTTTGGGCCTACGTGAGCGCGCTGTTGGTCCAAAACGCGGTCCTCAGCCTCGGCTACCTGTGGTTTGCCCGCATCCCCCTCACGCTTGGGTTCAAGCTTTCCCGCATCCGACAATTGCTTGGCTACGGCTTCCGGAGCACGGCATTCAACCTCTTGACGTATGCGGCAGCCAAGGTCGACCTCTACTTTGTGGGTGAAAAGATGACCACAGGCCAAACCGGCTTGTACGACCGCGCTGTGCACCTCATGGGGCAACCCATCACGGTGTTGGGCAAACTCGGCGACAGCGTTTTGTTCAGCGGACTTTCAAGCATCCAAAAAGATGAAGACCAAATGCGTCAAGTCACCCTTCGCGCCATGCATTTGGTCGCCCTGGTCACCATCCCGCTTGCCTCGGCCCTGGTGGTTCAGGCCGAGGGCGTGACGTGGCTGTTTTTGGGCGATGCTTTCGCGGAGGCAGCGCCGGTGGTTCAAGTCCTGTTCGCTGCCGTGGCCTTTCGCGCGCTCACCAAACTGGGCGACGCCAACCTGCGGGCCCTGGACGGATTGCGCACAGGCATCGGGATCAAGCTCGTCTTTTTCATTGCTGTGGGGGCAGGCGTGTATGCCGCCCTCGAACAAGGCTCGGACCTTCGAGGTGCGGCTTGGGCAGTCGTGGCGGCATCCTGTCTGCAGTGGGTACTGACCACGGGGTGGGTCATGCGCCGGCTTGGACTTCGCATCGCCGAGTTGGGCAATGCCCTTCGCGCCGGAATCGGACTGGCATTGGTGACGACGGGGCTGATGCTCTTGTTGCCTCTAACCTGGTGGCAAGAGGCTGCAGTGGCGGCAACGTTGGGTGCGGTGCTGTTGCTTCTTCTCCCCTCTTGGGTGGCTCCAGCATGGACGGATCCCAAGGGAACATTGCGTGCTGCGCTTGGGCGCAGGCTGCCCGCTCCTTTCCAATCCCGTTGGGACATTTGACCCATTGAACTTTTCGCCCCTGAAAGGCGTTTTTGACTGCATGAACATGACCGCAACTTTCACCCTCGCCGCCCTCGCTGTGCTCGGCACCGCAGGACTCGTGGCTTGGAAAACCTTCAACGCCAACGTTTGGCATCAACCTGCACCTGCTGTGGCTTCATTCTACGACCTCCGCGCCGAGACTTTGGAAGGCGACGACTTCTCCTTCGCAGACCTCAAAGGCAAACGCGTGATCATCGTGAACACCGCCTCACGCTGCGGTTACACCCCCCAATACAAGCCCCTCGAAGAATTGCACAACCGCTACAAGGACCAAGGCCTTGTGATCCTCGGATTCCCCTGCAACCAATTCGGAAAGCAAGAACCTGGCACGGCCGGGGACATTCGTGAATTCTGCACGCGCAACTACGGCGTCAGCTTCCAAATGATGGGCAAGGTGGATGTCAAAGGCGACGACCAACACCCCGTCTATGCATGGCTTACACAGAAAGCATTGAATGGCTCAGGAGACCACAAAGTGCGCTGGAACTTCTCCAAGTTTTTGGTCAACGAAAAGGGAGAATTGGCCGCAGCCTTGGGCAGCGGTGCCGACCCCTTGGGTGAAGAAATCATGGCCTTTGCGGAGGGAAAGTGATCGGCTTGCTTGTAGCAAAAGAGGCGTCTCTGATGGAGGCGCCTTTTTTGTTTTCCTTGCCAAGCGGCATCCATGCCACGACAACCACGGCCCTCGACCACTCTTCCATCCACTCGCTCCTCTCGGTTTCGCACAAAACAACCTGTGACATTCTGAAAAATTGTCAGCCCAATAAGCACGGATACGTCGTGGCGTTTTGGGAACTTTGACACTCTAAATCACACTGCGCGTTTGCGCCACAACAGAAGCCATGGCTCACATCCACAATTACTCTGCAGGCCCCTGCATCCTTCCCGCTGAAGTGCTCGAAGAAGCCGCTCAAGCTGTCAAATCTTGGGACGACCACGGGCTCTCTTTGGTTGAAATGTCCCACCGAAGCAAAGCCTTCGTGGAAACCATGGAGGAATGTCGGGCGCTGACCAAAGGACTTCTTGGGTTGCCTGACCGCTTTGAAGTGCTCTACCTCCAAGGCGGCGCGAGCCTCGGCTTTTTGACCGCCGCGATGAACCTGCTCCCGGAAGGTGGCCAGGCGGCCTATGCCGACACAGGCACATGGTCGGCCAAAGCCATCAAAGAAGCCAAGCACGCTGGACAGGTCAACGTGGTGACCTCCTCCAAGGAGAGCAACTACGACCACATCCCTGCAGTCGGCGAGGTCGACGGGCAGAACGCTTTCCTGCACATCACCACGAACAACACGATTTTTGGCACCCAGTATGCGGAGATGCCCAACAGCAATGTGCCCCTGGTGGCCGACATGAGCTCGGACATCCTGAGCCGTACGTTTGACGCTGAGCCATTTGCGCTGATCTACGGCGGTGTTCAGAAAAACATGGGACCCGCCGGTGCGGTGATGTACGCCGTGGACACCGAGAAACTCGGCGCAACGGGTCGGGACATTCCCTCCTACTTGGACCTCAATGTGCACCTCGGCAAGGACAGCATGTTCAACACGCCTCCTGTCTTTTCGGTCTACACCACCATGCTCACGTTGCGCTGGCTGAAGGCCAAGGGCGGTGTGGCTGCCATCCAAAAAGAAAACGAGGCCAAGTCCGCTCTGCTCTATGCGGAGATTGACCGAAACGCCCTGTTCTCAGGCCACGCCCAAACCGACAGCCGCTCGCACATGAATGTGACGTTCCGCTTGAACGACGAGGGCCACGCCGAGCACTTTGACGCCGCCTGGAATGCCGTCAACATCAATGGACTGAAAGGCCACCGCAGTGTCGGTGGTTACCGCGCTTCGATGTACAATGCCCTTCCGCTCAGCAGCGTCGAAGTGCTTGTGAATGTGATGCGCGAATTTGAACGCACCCACGGCTAACCTTGTTGATCCTAACCATTCCCTCTTCTCATGAACATTCTTGCCAACGACGGCATCAGCCCTTCCGGTGAACTAGCGCTCCGCGACGCCGGACACACCTTGTACACCGCGTTTGTCGACGCCGACAACCTCCAAGCATTCATCCACGAGCACGCCATCGACGGCATCCTCGTGCGGTCGGCCACCAAAGTGCGTCAGTCCTTGATCGACGCCTGCCCCACCCTCAAGTTCATCGGACGAGGCGGCGTGGGCATGGACAACATCGACGTGGAATACGCCCGAAACCAAGGCCTCACCGTCTTCAACACCCCTGCAGCCTCCTCCCAAAGCGTGGCCGAATTGGTCATGGGGCACCTCTTCAGTTTGGCGCGCTTCCAGCACGACAGCAACCGCCAAATGCCTGAACGTGGCGCAGGTGAGTTCAAAGCGTTGAAAAAAGCCTACGGCAAGGGCACGGAATTGCGGGGCAAGACCCTCGGCATCGTGGGATTCGGCCGCATCGGTCGCTCTCTCGCCTCGTACGCCTTGGGGTGCGGCATGAACGTGGTCGCGCACGATCCCTTCGTGACGGACGGCGATGTGTCGGTAACTGTGGGAGGCCAAACCCTCACCGTCGACTGTCCTCGCCTGCCGCTGACAGAATTGCTCAGCACCTCAGACATGGTGAGTGTGCACGTCCCCGCGCAAGCGGACGGCAGTGCCGTCATCGGGGAAGCTGAGCTGGCTGCCATGAAGCCCGGTGCCTTTTTGGTGAATGCGGCGCGCGGCGGCTCCGTGGACGAGGACGCCTTGATGGCCGCGTTGGATTCAGGTCACTTGGCTGGTGCTGGCCTCGACGTGTTTGTGGGAGAGCCTGCGCCGCGTGCAGACGTCATCGCGCATGCCAAACTTGCATTGACGCCCCACATCGGCGCGGCCACTTCTGAAGCCCAGGATCGAATTGGACTGGAACTCGCTGCCCAAATCGCCGCCTTGGCATGACGTCCAAGCGCAGCTTGATGAAGCCTTTGGCGGCGGTGACCCCCCCCCGTCACATGGCGCATTTGGTCGCATCCCGGTCGTATTTGAGCTATCACAAAGCGGAGCTTCAAGACAAACTCAAGCACAACCCCTACTCCTACATCCAGGTCATCAATCCGGACACGTCGCGGGAGGTGGAGATGCCACGTGGCACGACCGCCTTTTTTGAGGAAGTCCGTCAGGGCTACCAGGATTTCAAAGCGCGTGGTTGGCTCGAAGAGGCTTCGCAAGCCGAGTGGTACGTCTACCGGCAATCGACGGCCACCCACGCCTGGACTGGCGTGGTGTGCAACCTCGATCTCAGCCTCTGCGAGAACGGGGGATTGAAAACCCACGAAAAGACCTTGGAATCCCGTGAAACGCTCTTTGCGACGTTTCTTGAAACAGTGGGATTCCACGCCGAGCCCATCCTGTGCGCCCGACCGGATGATGCCCTCCTGTCCCCCGAGGCCGACGCACTGGTCAGGGAGGTGGTGGCTGGCACGTCCCACACAGATTTCATGACGGCGGACGGCATCCGGCACGAGATTTGGCGCATCCCGGCGGACGATGAGTTGGGGAAGCGCATGGCCCAAACCTGGGGCGCACACTCCACCCTGTACTTGGCCGATGGCCACCACCGCCTGGCGTCTTCGCAACGGCTCGCCAAGGCCAGACCTGATTTGGAGGGTGCGGGCCAGATTTTGGCCTTTGTCGTGCCGGAGAAGGACTTGAGCATTCTTGGCTTCCACAAGGAAATTCGCCGCGTGGACTTGTCTGCCGAAGCGCTGAATGACGCCTTGAACCGCGTCGCCGATTGCCACGTCGAGGCTGTTGCCCCTGCCGAAGCTTCAGCGTCCAAGGCGGGAGAAGTTGTCGTGCACTTTCAAGGAAAGGCGTGGCGCTTGACCCGCGAATCCCAAAGCTTCGAGGCCACCGATGCCGACTTCGTCGATGTGCACGTGCTGAAGGGCGTCTTGGACATTCACGACGCCCGCAACAACCCACGACTCAAACACCTCCCGGAACCCGCTCGACCCGAGCAAGGATGGTCCAGCCACGCTGCCGCCCACCCTGACCGGGTGCTGATTGTGATGCATCCCATTCCGTTTGGGCAAATCAGGCAAGTGGCCGACCAAGGGAGCACCCTTCCCCCCAAAAGCACTTGGGTGGAACCCAAAATCCGAAGCGCCCTGTTCATCCACGAATTCCAGTCTGCATGAGCACCGTGGCCAAACAGTTGGACGCCATCCGGGGCCAAGTCAATGCGTCCGCATCCAAAGCCGGTCGGGAGGTGACCTTGGTGGCCGTGAGCAAGACCAAGCCGGACGCCGATTTGCGGGAAGCGTACGAGGCTGGGCAACGCGACTTTGGCGAAAACCGCGTGCAAGAAATGGCTGGCAAGGCCGCGCGGTTGCCCAAGGACATCCGTTGGCACATGATTGGCCACATTCAAACCAACAAAATCAAAGAGTTCCTGCCCTTCGTGCACCTTGTGCATGGGGTGGATCGCACCAAGGTGTTGGATGTGATGCAAAAAGAGGCGGCCAAACTCGGCCGCCAGGTGGACCTTCTTCTGCAAGTTCACATTGCGGAGGAGTCGACCAAATTTGGGTTTGCGCCCGATGAATTGAAGGCGCTTGCGCACCCTCAAGTTTGGGAAAGTCGCCCCAACCTTCGCCCCACGGGGCTGATGGGGATGGCGACGTTCACCGACGATACGGAACAGGTGCGGCGCGAATTTGCGCAGCTCGCGGCGCTCCACAACGAGGTCGGTCCGGCGCTGCGTGAACTGGCCGAGTCGCGCGGAGGCACTTGGGGCGTGCTGAGCATGGGCATGAGCGGCGATTGGCCCCTGGCGGTCGAAGAAGGCAGCACGATGGTGCGTGTGGGGAGCTCGATTTTTGGTCACCGCAACGCTCCT
>CBFHRO010000055.1:0-14604 GCA_965658245.1 uncultured Flavobacteriales bacterium | reverse complement strand
CACGTCGGGGAAGTGCTTTTCAAAAAACGTCTGCACCGCCTCGTCTGTGGTGAGCTGATTCAGCCCCTCCGGTCCTTCATACGGCCCAAACAACGTGCATGTGAACGTCTTGTCCGGGTTGGGCAAGGCCATCAACATGAAGGTGCCGCGAGGCCAAATGTGAAGGCCGTCGGCTTCCATTTGGAAGTCCCCATCGGCCCCGGGCATCATGGGCACTTCCTTGTACCCATGGGGAAGGTATCGCTGCTCGAAGTCAAACCGGTCGTTCCGCATCATGCGGCCACGGATGGCGCTGAACGCCCCGTCTGTGCCAAAAATTCGGTCCACTTCCACATCCAGGGCTTCGCCTTGATGCTCGAGATGCAGAACGACATGGTCGTTCCCCAGCGTGTATCCATGGCAACGGTGGTCGAATTCGAATGAGACGTTGGGCAAGCTTTCGGCGGCCTCCACCAGGATGCGGTTCAGTCCGGCCCGGGCCACAGAGTAGATGCATTGTCCGTCGAGGCCGTAGGGCTGAAACGTGCGGGTGCCGTCCACCGCGTGCATGCGCCGTCCTCGAATGGGCAGTGCGATGTTGCGAACCTGTTCCGCGACGCCGGCGCGTTCCAGGGCTTTCCAGCCGCGGTCGCTCAGGGCAAGGTTGATGCTTCGTCCGCCGTGAAGCGGTCCCTTTCTCGGGTCAGGACGTCGCTCATACACGACGACTTCATGACCGCGGTTGCCGAGCATGCGGGCCCAAAGGCTGCCCACCAGTCCCGCGCCGACGATGGCCACCTTACCCATGGGCTTGGGCCAGGGCTTGGTCGAGGTCGGCAATCAGGTCTTGGACGTCTTCGATGCCCACGCTGAGGCGAATCAATCCGTCCGTCACGCCTGTTTTTTCGCGCACCTCTTTGGGGATGCTTGCGTGTGTCATCGTGGCAGGGTGACCGATCAAACTTTCGACGCCCCCGAGCGACTCGGCCAAGGTGAAGAGCTTTGTTGCAGCGACCACGCGCTTGGCCGTGTCGAGGTTGTCGTCGGCCAACGTGAACGCCACCATGCCGCCAAAACCGTGCATTTGGCGTGCGGCCACGTCGTGTCCAGGATGCGCCTCAAACCCGGGCCAGTGGACCTTGGCCACAGCAGGATGCGAAGCAAGGTGGTGGGCCATGGCCTTGCCGTTTTCGCAGTGACGCTGCATCCGAAGGTCCAGCGTTTTCAAGCCGCGCAACACGAGAAAGCAGTCCATGGGTCCAGGCACGGCACCGCATGAATTTTGCAAGGTTCGCAGTTCTTCTTCCCACGCATCGTCCGACGTCACGAGGCATCCCATCACCACGTCAGAGTGGCCTCCAAGGTATTTGGTCACGCTGTGCATCACCATGTCCGCGCCGAGATCGAGCGGATTTTGCAACATGGGGGAGGCGAAGGTGTTGTCGACGACCACACGGGCTTCTGTCCCTTTCACCGCGTCCGCCACCGCAGCGATGTCCGTGATTTGCATCATGGGGTTGGTGGGGGTTTCCACCCAAATGAGGCGCGTGTGCTCGTTGAGTTTGTCCTTCAAGGCGTCGAGGTCGCCCAAATCCACGAAGTGGAACGTGATGCCGTAGTGCGCAAACACGGTGGTGAACAGCCGGTAACTCCCGCCATACAGGTCGTTGGTGGAGATGACTTCGTCACCAGGCTTCAGGGTTTTGAGGACGGTGTCCATGGCCGCCAAGCCCGAGGCAAACGCGAGCCCATGGCTGCCGTGCTCGAGGGCGGCAAAGGCCGCTTCAAGGGCCGAACGCGTGGGGTTTTGCGTGCGGGAATACTCGAACCCTTTGTGGTTGCCCACACCGTCTTGAACGTACGTCGACGTCATGTAGACGGGCGTCATGATGGCTCCTGTGGTGGGGTCGGGTTCAACGCCGGCGTGCACTGCGAGGGTGCCGCGGCCGTGGTGGGGGGACGTGTCGCTCATGGTCGTCGAAAGTTACGCTACGACGGGCCATGTTGGGCGGTGGTTTGTGACAGCCAAAAAGGCATCAAAACCCCTCCAACCAGGACATAGAGGTGGTAGGTGAGGTAGCGCCACGTCAAGACGGCAGCCGCCCACACGGTTGCAGAGAGGGCGAGGGGCAACGCATCGTCCATGAACGCGGGGAGCGCGAGTTCAGCCAGGCCAGAGGAGCCTGGAGTGGGGCTGATCATCAACACCGTCCAAAGCGACAATTGCCGCGCCCAAATCCCGAGCTGCCCCAGGGGTTCCGGAGTGAGGGGCGTGACGAAAGCCAGGAGCAGGGCATTCAAAGTGAGGAACCGCGCAGTCCAGCTGACCCCAGTCGCGATCGCCACGGCGAACCACCGCGACCAAGACATCGATCGCAGGTCCCGCGAAGCTTCCCTCAAATCCTCGGCAAGTTGGTTCCCCTGCGCCCGCCAGCGATGGAGTGGCTTCCACCTCGTCATGCCCACCAGCAAAGCTTGTGCACGATGAGGCGCAAAAAACAGGGCGGAGCTCAAAAGCGTGGCCAACACAGCCATGAAGGCATAACCGCCGACGAAGATGGCGGTTACAGACCCTTCGAGCCAAGGCGCGGATTCCGGCAGGAGGGCCTCCCAGCCCACAGCAAGAGCCAGGACGGGCACGGCGATCAAAAAGTAAAGCTCGTCGAGCAACGCTGTGGACATGACGGTCGCCAAGCTGCGACCCCACGACAAGCCGTTGCGGTGAAGAATGAACGACGCCACGGCGCTGCCGCCCACCACCGAAGGGGTCAAGGCGGAAGCGAGCTCCCACAAGACAATGCTGGAGGTCGTCTTTTTGAGGTTCAATTCACCGCGTGCCAACAGAAAAAGTCGTGCCACATAGCCCGCGTCGCGGAGCACCACGCAGGCGAGCGCCACGCCCACCCACAGCCAATGAACGCGCACGGCCTTCAAGCTTTCCCACGAAGCCCCCTTCCACACCGACCACGCGACCAGGGCCACCGACGCGAGCACCGCGATTGTCAACGCCGTCCAAACGCGTTGGGCTGAAAGCCATTGGCGCGCAGACTGCGATCGGGATGTGGGCGCGTTGCTCACAGGGTCAGGCATAAACGTGGGAACCTTCGCTGCAATTCGTGCACATCGGAATGCCAGAACGGTCTGCAAACAGGGTGCGCCTGAACGCAGCGTATTCGGCGTTGTGCCAAATCTCGGCCATGCTTTGGTCCCCGAGTTGACCCATGACATGGTGGGCGTCTTTGTCAAAGCAGCAGGGCACCACACGGCCATCCCATGTGAGGACGGCACCTTGCCACATGCGCCAACATGCATCTTCCAAGGCATTGCGCAACGTCCATCGCCCTGTGAGCGGGTCGCGGTCGTACCGCCGGTGTGCGGCAGATTCGGTGAGCAGAGGGTGGCCGTCTCGGGGGTCGTCGAGTTGGGCGGTTTTGATTTCCACTTCGTCCACCCCGCACTCCGAGGCGGCCGTCAGCAAATCGGGGAGCTCGTGTTCGTTGGGTCCCACGACAAGGAACTGCCACACCAAATGAGGTCCACGACCTCGTTGACGTTTGGCCTCCACCATGTTGCGCGTGCCCTCCATCACTTTGGACAACCTGCCACCGACACGGTAGGACGCGTAGGTTTCTTGTGTTAATCCGTCGATGGAGACGATGAGGCGGCTGAGCCCGGCGTCGATGAGGGCCTGGCATCGGGCCTCCGTCAGGTGATGGGCGTTGGTGGAGGTGGAGCTGTAGATGCCGTGGCGATGGCATTGGGCCATGAGCAGGTCGAGCTTGGGGTGGAGCAAAGGTTCACCCTGGAAGTACAGGTTCACGTAGGTCAGCCATGGCGCGAGTTCGTCAATCCATTGACACGCATGGTCCACGTTCAGCATGCCGGTTGGGCGCGTGAAAGACCGCAGTCCACTTGGGCACTCGGGGCACCTGAGGTTGCACGAGGTGGTGGGCTCGATCGACAGCGACGTGGGCATGACGTTGGGGGGCATCTGGGGCTGGCCCGACCGCTTCGCCCTGCGGTAACTCGCAGAGAGTTGAAGCAGGTTGGCCGCCCGTCGGGGCGTCAACACGCTTGCCCTCGCCCACCTGTCTTTGACCTTGGCCCACCGTCCCATGCCCGAAAGGTACGTTCGCGCTACCTTCGTCGGGATGATTCGGATCGGGGACACGCTGCTGAGCGAAGATGTGTTTGACGAGCATTTTGCGTGCGACTTGGGCGCGTGCAAAGGCGCGTGTTGCGTGGAGGGCGACAGCGGTGCGCCCTTGACCCACGCGGAGGTGGGACAGCTGGAATTGGCGTGGGAGCACGTCGCGCCCCTTTTGCCGGAGGCGGGCCGCGCGGCCGTCGAGGCACAAGGGCTCTCGGTCACCGATGCGGACGGGGATTTGGTCACGCCGCTCGTGAATGGCAAGGAATGCGCTTACACCGTCTTCGACGCCGATGGCACTGCGAAATGCGGGCTGGAGAAGGCCTACTTCGACGGTAAAACGCAATGGAGAAAGCCCCTGAGCTGCCACCTGTATCCCATCCGCGCCAAGCAGTTGATCGATTTCACGGCCCTGAACTACCACCGTTGGCCCATCTGCGAGGCTGCGAGGCTGTGCGGAAAGGCCGGCAAAGTGTCCGTGCTGGATTTTTGCAAGGATGCCCTCATTCGCAAGTTTGGGGAGTCGTGGTACGAAGAAGCACAACAAGCCCAAACCTTATGGCGCGAGGCCCAGTCCTGACCTTGCTCATCGCGGCCTTGGCACTCGCCACGGCGATCCGTGTGGACGCCCAGGCCGCCTTGGAGACAGGATGGTCGGATGAAGGCCACGTGGTTGTCCTCGGATTGGATTCGGACCGCGTGTACCTCGGGGTGTCGCGGCCCGGGGTGACGTTGGATGAGGCCCTTCGCGAATCATGGGCGGTGCATTCGGCGCCGCGCACTGGTGGTGAGATGTCGCCGGAGCAGTTGCGTCCGCGCAACGTTCGCGCATGGGAAGAACTTCAAGACATTCAGCATGTGGCCATGCATCCACGCGGCCGCAAGGCGCTCATTTCGGCCCGGAGACATGGCGGAGATTTCGACATCTTTTTGTCCCACCGAACCCCAAGCCGCGTGCCCAGGGGGCGCGACGTGTGGTCTTCTCCACTTCCGCTTGACGGGTTGAATTCAGAGGCCGACGACGTGTTTCCGCAATGGCACGGCCAGGACATTTCATTCGCGTCCAACCGAACCGGCACGTTCGAGCTGTTTCAAGCCAGGGCTGCACTTCAGTATTTGAGGGCCGAGCCCCATCCGCTTGAAGTGGCGGGTGAAGTCTTGTCTGCCGTGACGGTGGGGCCGGGCTTCACGTGGGTGGCCCGCCGCCTCTCCGAGGACCAAGCGGTGGGGGTGGTTCGCGTGTCTTGGCCCGAACCTGACCGCCCCTTGGCGGAAGGTTGGACGATGTGCATGGATGGAGCAGCTGGGCAAGTGACGGTACGCGAGGTGGAGTCGCGTGCGAAGGTTCGCACCATGACGCTTGACGAGCAGGGTTGTGTTTCGCTTCGAGGCCTGCCCTCGGGTCAAGCGTGGACGTTGGAGTGGGACGGCGGCGATTTGGGCATCACAGCCATGGTTGAGATCACCTCTCCCGAGGGTCGGGTCGTCCGGAGGTATGCCCTGAACGAGGAGAATGGCTTTGCCTTTGTGTTGTTGCCCCTGGATTTGGTCAACGCCTTGGAGGACATAGAGCATTCAGATGGGAGCGATTGGCCGACATCGACCCTCGCGATCCTGAGCTATGAGCGTGGTGTGCCGACGCCAACCTCGGACTCTTGGCAGGTCTTTCAGGCTTGGGCCCAAGGACTCCAAGGACAGGCAGCGCAGGGCATCCTGCGTGTGACGGGTCACACCGACGCCTCCGGCACGGACGATTTGAACGCCGCCCTGAGCCTGGCACGCGCGGAATACGTGGCGACGCAATTGCAAAGCCTTGCGAAATGGCCCAAAGAACGCGTGGAGGTGGAGGCGTTGGGAAGCACGGAGCCGCTTGGAGACGACCCAGCTCAAAACCGCCGCGTGGAGGTGCGTTGGGTCCGTTCCTTGCAGTAATTTCGCGCCATGCTCATCAACGTCATGCGCGCCAAGCTGCACCGTCTTACGGTCACCCAGGCGGATTTGAATTACATCGGCAGCATTTCCCTCGATCCCGATCTCATCGAGGCTGCCGGACTTGTGGAGGGAGAACGCGTCCAAATCGTGAACATCAACAACGGTGAACGCATCGAGACGTACGTCATCACGGGTGAGCGCGGCACCGGCCAGGTTTGCTTGAACGGCCCTGCGGCCCGTCGTGTGCAGCCAGGAGATGTGGTCATCGTCATCGCCTACGGCATGATGACGGTCGAGGAAGCCAAGACGTTCAAGCCCACCGTTTTGTTCCCAGACACGGAGACCAACCGTTTGGCATGACGCTGCGCAAAGGCCTGACCACGCTTGTCTTTTTTGGCATCGGCCTCGGCTTGTTCTGGCTGGCCATGCAGGGTGTGGAAGACCCCGAAGCGTTGAAGCGCGACATGCGCTCTGCCCAATGGTGGGGCATCGCGGCGTCGTTTGTCATGGGCTACCTCGCGATTGTCTCTCGCGGCCTTCGCTGGAACCTCTTGCTTGCCCCCATGGGTCACCACCCATCTCCGGCGCGCAGTGTGCACGCGGTGGCCTTCTCCTATTTCGCCAATGCGTTTGTGCCTCGTTCAGGCGAGGTGGCGAGGTGTGCCGCTTTGAACCAAACCGACGACATCCCTGTCGATCAACTGCTCGGAACGGTCATCACGGAACGCGTGGTGGATTTCCTGATGTTGTTTGGGCTGGTGGCCTTCGCCCTCGTCACCAACCTCGACGCCTTCCTCGCCTTGATGCAGGAGGCCCAGCTGCCTGCGATGCCCGCTTTGATCGGGGCGGGGGTCGCCGGTCTTGCGGGTTGCGGCGCCCTCTGGTGGATCGCACAGCAGCAGGGACGCTCAGGCCTGCTGGGCAAAATGGCCGGATTTCTCCAAGGCATTGGCACGGGAATTCGAAGCGTGCTCGGCATGGAGAGGCGCGGATTGTTTTTGTTCCACACCTTCTTCATTTGGGTGATGTACTTCCTCATGTCCTACGTGTTGTTCAAGGCCATCCCCGCCGTGAGCGCCGTGGGATTGACTGATGCGGTGCTGGTCATGGTGGCGGGTGGATTTGGCATGGTGTTGCCCGCACCGGGAGGCATCGGGTCCTACCACTGGGCCGTCTCCCTCGGCTTCGCGGCTGTTGGATATTCCGGGGACGTCGGTTTTGCCGTGGCCAACGTGGTGTGGCTCACCCAAACCGCGATGATTGTTTTCACCGGTGGCCTGGGCTACCTCATGTTGTTCCTTCACCGCATGCGACGTGGCTGAGAAGGCGGCATACACTTTGGACACCGTGGTGCAGCAGGTGCGGTCCTGGAAGGCCCAAGGCTTGAAGGTGGTGTTCACCAACGGGGTGTTTGACGTGCTTCACGTGGGCCATGTCGAAGTGCTGGCGGTGGCTGCTTCTCATGGCCAAAAACTGGTCGTGGGCGTCAATTCCGACGCCAGTGTCAAGCGTCTTGGGAAAGGGGCGGACCGTCCCATTCACGAGGAAGCCCATCGCGCCCGTGTGTTGGCTGCGTTGCGCAGTGTGGATGCCGTGGTGGTGTTTGAAGACGACACGCCGCTGGCCCTTGTGAAGAGTCTCCAACCTGATGTCCTCGTCAAAGGTGGCGATTACGACGCGGCGTGCACCGACGAGAACGACAGGCGTTACATGGTGGGCAGTGCCGAAGTGAGGTCATGGGGCGGGCGCGCCGTGGCAGTTCCCTTGGTGCCAGGACAGAGCACCACGGCCACACTGAAGAAAATCCGGACCTCTTGAACGCACAAACGCCCGACCGAAGTCAGGCGTTTGGTTGTCGTAAGGGGATTTGATCAGACGTTTTCCTCTTCCAAGAACTTGGTGGTGAAGTCGCCGTCGCGGAAGCGTTGGTTCTTCATCAATCGCTGGTGGAAAGGGATGGTTGTCTTGACACCTTCGATGATGTACTCGTCGAGTGCGCGCTGCATCTTGGTGATGGCCTCCTCGCGGGTTTGGGCCACCACGATCAGCTTGCTGATCATGCTGTCATAGTGTGGAGGAATCATGTACCCCGCATAGGCGTGGGTGTCCACACGAACCCCGTGTCCGCCTGGCGCATGGTAATCCGTGATGCGGCCGGGGCTGGGAGCCCAGTTGCGGTCGGGATCTTCCGCGTTGATGCGGCACTGGATGCTGTGAAGCTTGGGGAAGTGGTTTCGGCCGCTGATTTTCTCGCGTGCAGCGAGTTTGATCTGCTCTTTGATCAAATCGTAGTCGATGACCTCCTCCGTGATGGTGTGCTCCACCTGAATCCGTGTGTTCATCTCCATGAAGTAGAAGTCGCGGTTGGCGTCCACCAAGAATTCCACGGTGCCGACCCCTTCATACTTCACCGCCTCCGCAGCCTTGATGGCCGCTTCCCCCATGGCCTCACGGAGCTTGTCCGTCATGTAGGGAGACGGGGTTTCTTCCACGAGCTTTTGGTGGCGACGCTGGATGGAGCAGTCGCGCTCGCTGAGGTGACACGCCTTGCCGCGGTAGTCCGAGGCGATTTGAATTTCGATGTGACGAGGCTCCACCACAAACTTCTCCATGTACATGCCGTCGTTGCCGAAGGCAGCGCCGGCTTCACGGCGGGTGGATTCCCACCCTTCGGCAAGTTCGTCGTCGTCTTTGCACACCCGCATGCCCTTTCCACCGCCGCCGGCCGTGGCTTTCAACATGATGGGGTAGCCGATGTCGTGGGCGCACGCTTTGGCTTCTTCGAAATCCGCAAGGATGCCTTCGCTGCCAGGGATGGTGGGCACACCAGCAGCCTTCATGGTCGCCTTGGCGGATGCCTTGTCGCCCATGGCGTCAATCATCTCAGGGCTGGCGCCGATGAATTTGATGTCGTTTTCTCCGCAAATGCGAGAGAAGTTGGCGTTTTCTGACAAAAAGCCATATCCCGGGTGGATGGCGTCTGCGTTGGTGATCTCCGCAGCCGCAATGATGTTGGGGATGTTGAGGTAGCTCTGGGCGCTTGGTGCGGGACCGATGCACACGGCTTCGTCCGCAAACCGAACGTGCAAGCTGTCACGGTCTGCAGTCGAGTACACGGCCACCGTAGAAATGCCCATTTCGCGGCAGGTGCGAATCACGCGGAGCGCAATCTCGCCGCGGTTGGCGATCAAGATCTTCTTGAACATGGGATCAGGTTAGGTTCGCGGTTCAAGAGGGGTCGACCAGGAACAAAGGCTGGTCGTACTCGACAGGAGAGTTGTCGTCCACAAGGACTTTGACAATCTTGCCCTGCACCTCAGATTCGATTTCATTGAAGAGTTTCATGGCTTCAATGACGCAGACGGTGTCGCCTGGCTTGATGACGTCTCCCACTTCGGCGAACACGTCTTTGTCCGGGGAAGGACGGCGGTAGAACGTGCCAATCATGGGTGACTTGACCTCGATGAGGTTGCTCGTGTCTTCAGCAGCAGGTGCCGGAGCGGCAGGCGCCGCAGGTGCAGCGGGTGCGGGCGCGGCCACCGGTGCAGCAGCCACGGGGGCGGCTTGAACCATTTGAGGCATGGCGGCTGGGACTTGGATCGTCTGGACGACCGGTTCCTCTTTTTTGCCACGGCCTTTGGGCATCTCTGACTTGATGGTCAGCTTGAACTCTTTTTGTTCGATTTCCACTTCAGTGACGCCGGCTCGGGCGACAAACTTGATGAGGTCTTGGATTTCCGTCAGTTTCATGTCGGAGGGTTTTTTAGCGGGTGAAAGGTAGGTTAGGTGGTACGAACAGCCATCATTTGGTGCCGTCATACGCCCATTTGACGTACACCGAACCCCATGTGAAGCCACCACCGAAGGCAGCCAAAATGAGGTTGTCGCCGCGCTTCAATTGCGATTCCCAGTCGTAAAGACAGAGGGGGATGGTTGCGGCGGTGGTGTTGCCGTATTTCTGAATGTTGATCATGACCTTCTCGTGGGGAAGGCCGGTGCGACGCTGCGTGGCGTCAATGATGCGAAGGTTGGCTTGGTGCGGCACCAGCCAGGCCACGTCGTCCGCGGTCAAGTTGTTGCGCTGCATCACCTCGTAGCTCACGTCGGCCATGTTGGTGACGGCCGACTTGAACACAGGTTGTCCGTCTTGGTAAATGAAGTGCTGCTTCGCATCCACCGTTTCGTGGCTGGCAGGTCGCAAAGAGCCCCCTGCGGGCATGCACAGGAAATCACCGCCGGCGCCATCAGAGTAGAGTTGGCTGTCGAGAATCCCGCAGTCGCCTTCATCCTTTTGGAGGAGCACTGCAGCGGCACCATCGCCAAAGAGCACACAGGTGGTCCGATCTGTGTAATCCATGATGGAGCTCATTTTGTCGGCCCCCACGACGACCACGTTTTTGGCCGTGCCGTTCTCCACAAATTGAGCGCCTGTATGCAGGGCGAACAGGAAACCGCTGCAAGCGGCACTCAGGTCAAACCCCCAAGCTTTTGTCGCCCCCACCTTGTGACCAATGAGGTTGGCCGTGGAAGGGAACAACATGTCGGGGGTCACCGTGGCGCACACAATGAGGTCAATGTCAGTGGGGTCGAGGCCCGACTTGGCACAAAGAGACTTCACAGCCTCTGCACCCATGTCAGAAGTGGCCTTGTTGGGGTCCTTCAGGATGCGTCGTTCTTCGATGCCGGTCCGCGTGCGGATCCATTCATCGGAGGTGTCAACCATCTTTTCGAGGTCGGCGTTGGTGAGTTTGTCTTCGGGCAAATACCCGGCGACACATGTGATTGCAGCTGCCATTTGCATAGAGGTGAAGCGCCAAAGGTAGAAGCCACATTCAGGCATGATGCCTCAGGAATGCAGGAGTCTTCAACGTCACCCGTGGAAAAGTTGAGGCAAGAAAAAAGGACCCCTCGGGTCCTTTTTCAATCGACCGACAGGTCGACGTGAAGTGTCTCGATGTTACGCTTCTTCGCGCTCCATCACCACTTTGCCTTTGTAATAAAGCTTTCCTTCGTGCCAGTGGGCGCGGTGGAACATGTGAGGCTGGCCGGTTGTGGGGCAGGTGCTCACGTTGGCTGGTGTCAGCGAGTCGTGGGTGCGGCGCTTGCGCGTACGCGTTTTGCTTTGCCGTCTTTTGGGATGTGCCATAGTGCGTTAGTTGTCGAGTCCTTTCAATGCTGCCCAGCGAGGGTCGATGTCATCTGCGTTGTCTCCATCATCTGAGGAAGGGTCTTGCCATTCGGTCATGTCCAAATCGCAGTCGTCTTCGTTTTCATGGATGGTGCGCTTGGGTTTGGCCAAATGAACCAGCTGGAAAATGGCCTCGGCCAAGTCCAATTGGTATTCATTCGAACCCAAAATCCACAGCTCGTCGTCGTACGAGGTCTCGTCGCCAAAGCGAATCGACACCCGGTCGCTTCCCTCGAGGGGAACGCTGACGTCGTCCAAACAACGGTCGCAAGGCGCCGTCATCGTTGCTGCCAAGGTCATGCGGAGGGTCATCGTGGTGTCGAGTTTGTCCAACTCCACCAAGACTTCTCCGTGGACCTGATCCACGTCTGAATGGGGGAAACAAGCAAAGAACTCCGGGTCCACACGCAATTGGAAATCATGCTTTCCAGGCTTCAAACCCACAAAAGGGATGCGGTAATCTGCCAACAAATCCATGTCCTCCAATTTTTTGGGGAGTGCAAAGGTAGCGAATCAGGTTGGAATTGCCAACCTCAGGCTGCGAATTCGCGCAAGGGGCCTTGCAGGTCAGCGACGCGAGCGGTACTCCGACTTGGGTGGGGCAATCTCCAAAGGGTTGGAAGCAAAGTCCCGATGTTCGAGGCGGTGGCGGCGGACATCACATGCAAGTCGGACTGCCGCCCGGAATGAATCGCCGTTGGCCATGCCTTGTCCGGCGATGTCAAACCCCGTGCCATGATCTGGACTGGTGCGAACCACGGGCAACCCTGCGGTGAAGTTGACGCCTTGTCCAAAGCTCAAGGCCTTGAAAGGGGCCAAGCCTTGGTCGTGGTACATGGCCAAGACCCCGTCGAAATTTTTGAATGCACCCGATCCAAAGAACCCGTCTGCAGCGAAGGGTCCATGGGCTTGGATGCCGTTGGCTTGCGCCTGTTGAATGGCGGGGGCGATGATGCGCTTCTCTTCGTCACCCATCATGCCGTTGTCACCGGCATGGGGGTTCAATCCCAACACCGCAATGCGGGGAGACGGAAGCCCAAAATCACGGATGAGGCTGTCATTCATGAGTTGGAGCTTGGTGCCGATTCGGTCGCCACTCAAGCTTGAGGCGACGTCTTTGAGGGCGACGTGACCGGTGACCATGCCAATCCGCAAGCCGTCGCAGCAGAGCAACATCAACACCTCGTCCACCCCGGCTTCACTCGCAAGGTATTCGGTGTGGCCAGGGAAAGAGAAGCCCGCTTGGCGAATGGTGTCCTTGTTGATGGGGGCAGTGACGAGCACGTCGACTGCGGTTTTGGCGAGGTGCGCCACAGCCATTTCCAAGCTCTGCATGGCCACGGCGCCCGCCTCTTTGGAGGCCTCGCCAGGCTTGTGCTCGAAGTCCTCGGCTTCGAAGGTCACGAGGTTGATTTGGCCTGATCGCGCAGCTCCGGCATCTTCCACTTCGCCCCAGGGCACGTTGTCAAAGGCCGCCTCGGCCAATGCGCGTGGTGCAAACACGACAGGGACGACGTTCAACAAGCTTCGCTCGTCAGACAATGCGTCGGCAAGTGCTTCCAAGCCGATGCCGTTGGGGTCGCCGCAGGAAATGCCGACCTTGATTTTGGAATTCTTAGGGCTCATGGGGTGAGGTCAAAGGTAGCGACGAGTACCTTGGTCTTTCCATGTGCAAGGCCATCTTTCCATTCCAGCCCAAACACGCCATCCTCTGCGCGTTTTGGATGGTGTTGACCTGTTGGATGGCCCCTCAGGAAGCCTGGGCCACGCACAATCGGGCGGGGGAAATCACCTACTCCCACATCCAGGGGTTGACTTACGAAGTGGTCATCACCACCTACACCAAAGCGAGTGCCCTGGCGGACCGCCCGTGGTTGTACCTGACATGGGGAGACGAGGTGGGCGATCAACTGGACAGTTTGTCCCGAGAGTTGCCCATTGTCGCGATGCCGGGGGACATCCAAAAAAACGTGTACCGCGGCACCCACACTTACGGCGGTCCCGGGATTTATCCTCTGACGGTGGAAGACCCCAACCGCAACGAAGGGGTGTTGAACATGACGGGGTCCGTCGACACGCCCTTTGCCATTCAATCCTTGCTCATCATTGACCCCCAAGCCGGGAACAACAACAGCGTTCAGTTGCTCAATCCCGCCACGGAAAACGCGTGCTTGAATCAAACCTGGATTCACAACCCCGCGGCCCACGACCCCGACGGCGATCTGCTCACCTACAGTCTCGTGCCCAGCCGTGGGTTTGGGGGAGAATTCATCCCAACCTACATCTACCCAGACGAAGTAAGCGCCGCGTCCGACGTGTTCAGCATCGACGAAACCACGGGAGACGTCACATGGAACACCCCGCAAATCGCCGGGGAGTACAACGTGGCCATTCGCATCGAGGAATGGAGAGAGGTGGGCGGCACCTTGCGCAAGGTCGGCGAGGTCACGCGCGACCTCCAGGTCGACGTTCAATTGTGCGCCAACCAGCCGCCTGTGATTGCCGCCATGACCGACACGTGCGTGTTGGCCGGTGAAAGCCTGACGTTCAATGTGTTCGCCTCCGACCCGGATGGGGACGGGGTGACGCTCTCGGCCGTGGGTGGTGCACTGAGCGAGGTCGCGCATCCGGCGAGTTTTGCGGCCATCGGCGCCGGGAGTGGGGTGTTTTCATGGTCCCCTGAATGCGCCGAGGTGCGCGCCCAACCATACCAAGTGGTCTTCAAGGCCCAGGATGTGGGAAACGCCATTCCGCTTGTGGATTTGGAGACACGCCAAATCACCGTCATCTCCCCGCCCGTCACGCAGTTGGCGGCAGAACCGGTGGGGTACGACATGGCGGTCACGTGGCAGCCCAACGCGTGTTTGGACGATTTGGTGAGCCCTGTCCAAGCATTGGGGGGCTACGACGTGTTTCGACGAACGGCCGACACCGAGACCGACTGGGAACCCGCCTTGTGTGAGACCGGCATCCCGGAGAATGTGGGGTACGACTTGGTCGGTTCCGTCGAGTCCCTCGAGGAAGTGGGATGGATGGACGACACGGGGTTGAGTTTTGGGGTGACGTACTGTTACCGTGTGGTGACGCGGTATGGCGACGGTGCGTTGTCGTTGGCGAGTGACGAGGTGTGCGGTCGGATCCGAAAAGACGTTCCCGTCATGACGCGAGCGTCGGTGTTGGCCACGTCAGAAACGGGGTCGGTCCTCGCCGGATGGTCGCCGCCTTCGGAATTGGACTCCCTGGCGTTTCCCGGCCCTTACCGGTACGAATTGTGGGGAAGACCCATGGATGGGTCGGGGAGTGACGCCATCCCATTGTGGTCCTCGCCAACCTTGCCCGACCTCATGGCCCTCGA
>CBFHRO010000054.1:0-14756 GCA_965658245.1 uncultured Flavobacteriales bacterium | reverse complement strand
CGGATCTGGCGGTGGCGACACCGGCTCTGGCGGTGGGGACACCGGCTCTGGCGGTGGAGACACAGGTTCTGGCGGTGGCGACACCGGCTCCGGCGGTGGTGACACCGGCGACCCCTCGGAGGGTGACGGCGATGGCGACGGGATCGGTGACGACGATGGCGACGGGTTGACTGATGTGGAGGAAGGAGATTTGGGCACCGACCCCGAGAATGGAGATTCAGACAACGACGGATTGAACGACGGAGACGAAGTGTCTTCTGGCACAGATCCTGGCAACGCAGATACCGATGGCGATGGCTTGTCAGACGGCGCGGAGGTCAATCACTTCAACACAGATCCCAACAGCGCAGACACGGACGGCGACGGCATGAGTGACGCCGAGAACATCGGTGCCATCTTGGCCACCCCTCCCCCGGCACCCACGTGCAGTGCGGATTTGGACAACGACGGTGCCATCGCGGTCGGGGACATTTTGATGATGCTTGGGCAGTTCGGCAACGTCTGCAATTGAATCACAACACCACTTCGACTTCGAAACGAAGTGGCGTGTGAGGGGCGATGCCTGCTTCAGGGGAACCATCGTGGCCAAAGGCCATGTCGGAGGTGCACCAGATCGTCAAGGTATGGGCGGATGGAAGGCTTGAGAGTGCCTGCTCGAGCGCCGGGACGAGCTGATCTTGGGTGCCCACCTTCCACTCCATTTGGGTCTCCCGCTTCATGGAAGCATCGAGGGTGGCGGTGCGGATGCGAAGGAGCACGTTTTGTTTGGGCTCCAATGGACGGTTGTGCTCAGAGTGCACTTGCGCCCACACCCCTTCTGTCACTTCCACCATCTGCCCCTGCCCCTCCATGGATTCGACGGCATTTTTCAACCAAAACGCCTCGTCCAGAACACCGCGCTGCACGCCGCCCCACCAAGCAGTGTCTTGTGCTGACCGCGTTTGGCGCACGTGGAGGCGAACGGGTGTGAAGGGCGAAATCTCTCCCGGCACACCTCGCACGCCAAAGGCCGAGACCGAAGGCGACCACACCTCGGCCTCCACATCGTGGCTCAGAGATTGGGCCGCATCATGGAATGCCCGAGGAACGGCTCCGCGCTCCACTTCAAACTCGTCCGACCCCGACGTCAAGGGCGATCCGTCGATTGTGAAAGCTTCCCATGCCCAAATCACACGGTCGCCAGGCGCCGCCTGCCACCCCCTCAACCCTTCTGGCATTGCAGCAGCTGTGGGAGCTCGTTGCAGCAAAACGCCGCCGGGCAAGGTATCGGCCGGCTGCCCGGTCTTGGCGACGGCCGAATCGATGGCGGCACATTCCTCTTTGAAGCGGGCCTCGTTGAATTCCACCATGGCTTTCCTCACCTTCTTGTCCTGGTCGGCAACCGCAGGCAGCGTGAGTGTTTGGGGTTGCGGCTCCACACAGCTCGCCCCAAGTACGACCCCCATCGCAGCCCAAAAAACGCGCCGCAGCCTCATTCAGTCGTCGTATTGGAGGTCGTCCGACCACGTCGGAATCAACGCCACCATGCGGTCCACGACCGATTGCAGGGATTCTCCTTGGCATGCGCCACCCGCAGCATTGTGATGGCCTCCCCCATTGAAGTGGGCTGCCGCCACATCCCGAACGCTGAAGGTCCCTCGGGAACGAAGGCTCATCTTCACCCGGTCGACATCTTCCTTGATGAAGGCGGCGAAATTGATGCCCTCAATGGCCAAGGCGCGGTTGACGAGGCCCTCTGTGTCGCCTTTTTGGGCATTGTACCGCTGAAGTTCTGCGAGGCTCAAGCTGATGATGGCGCTGCGGTGCTCCGGGAAGACTTGAAGCTTCTGGCTCAGCGCGTAGGCCGTAAGTTGGACCTGTTCCAAGCGACAGGCGTCGTAGATCAAACTGTGGATCCGGCTGTGGTCCATGCCCGTGGCGAGCAAGGCCGAGGCCATGTCATGGCTGGAGGGCTGCACGGACGAGAATCGGAAGCTTCCCGTGTCTGTGATTAAGCCCGTGTACAGACACGACGCCAAATCGGCGTCCAGCGCCTCTTCCATGTCCCACGCTCGGAGCAGACGGTAAATCAATTCACACGTGCTTCCCGTGGTGGGATCGGAGATGATCACGTCCGCAAACGGTTCAGGCTCTTGGTGGTGGTCGATCATGACCACCGTGCTGCGTTTGTTGGGACATGCCTCTTTCACAGAATCGGCCAGCCCACCCGCCCGAGAGGGCGCGTTGTAATCAAGGCAAAACAAGATGTCCGCCTCCGCGACCAAGGTTCCGACTGCTTCCGGCTCGGCATCGTGAAAGCGCACCGAGTCTTGGCCAGGCATCCAATGCAGGAATTTGGCATAGGCGTCAGGCATGACCACCGTGGAAGACACCCCCATCGCAGAAAGCATGTGCTTGAGCGCCAAGGACGACCCGATCGCATCCCCATCTGGGGAACGGTGCGAGGTGATGACCACCGACTTGGCAGACTTCACCTGGGCCTTCAACGCAGCCACCTCTTCGCGCGCAAACACATCTTCCATGGCTGAAAGATACATTTGCACCATGCCCTCCAACCCCATCCAAAACATGAAAGCATCCACAACGCCGTCGCCTCGTCGTGTGAAAAGGTGGGGCTTGATCCTGGGGGCGTCGATGTCCCTGATGACGCTGGCAGGTTTTGCGGACCTCCACGACTTTCACTTTTCGCGCACTGACATGCGCTGGAATCCGGAGACGCGAACCGTCCAAACCACCCTGCGCGTCTTCACCGACGACCTCGAATTGGCCCTTCGAAACCACTACGGGTTGGGCGGGGAGGTCAAGATTTGGCTTGGGGACGACGAAGAATGGTCCGAAGTGGATGGGGCCATTGAAACGTGGCTGGACGCCAACTTGACCCTCCAATTCGCCGACTCCACCCTCGCGTGGATTTGGGTGGGCAAGGAAATCGAGCTCGACGTCAGCTACCTCTACCTCGAGTCCGAGCCGATCCCAGGCCGCGGCGCCACCTGGCGCGTCACCAACCGCATTTTTTTCCACGAGTTTGCCGACCAAGTCAACGAAGTCTACCTCCAGGGCATGGATTCCCTGGGCATGGTGGCCGAAAAGCGCGAAATGCTGAACTGGGAGCTTCCGTCGGTGGTTTGGGAGAGTGTGAACCCTGAAACGGATGCGACCGATGATTGAACTGAAGACCAAAGCGGACCGCGTCAAATGGGTCATGGACGAATTGGAGTCCCTCTACCCTGAGACGCCTGTCCCGTTGGACCACACCGATGCGTACACCTTGCTCGTGGCCGTGCTGCTGTCGGCGCAATGCACCGACGCGCGGGTCAACACGGTCACCCCCGCGCTGTTCGAACTCGCGGACAACCCGCGCGACATGATGCGGCAATCGGTCGAGGACATCCGACAAATCATCCGTCCCTGCGGCCTGTCCCCGCGCAAAAGCGCCGCCATCTCCGAACTGAGCCGCATCCTCGTCGAGCAGCACGGCGGCGACGTGCCGCAAGATTTTGACGCCCTGGAAGCCTTGCCCGGCGTGGGCCACAAAACCGCGGCGGTGGTGATGAGTCAGGCGTTTGGCGTGCCAGCGTTCCCCGTTGACACCCACATCCACCGCTTGATGCACCGCTGGAACTTCACCAACGGCAAGTCGGTGGAACAAACCGAGCGCGATGCCAAGCGCCTATTTCCCAAAGACCACTGGAACAAGCTCCACCTCCAAATCATCTTTTACGGCCGCGAGTACAGCCCGGCACGGGGCTGGTCGTTGGAAAACGACTACATCTCCGCCCGCATCGGACGGAAGAGCCTTTGGAAAAAAGCCTCGGATTACACGAGCCAGTAGAGGGTCACACCAGCGAGAATAGGGTCACGCGAGCAGGTAACGCTTGAGCGCCTCGTATGTGGGCGGGATGACCTTGGCTTCCTTGGTCTTGTTCAAGCAATCCGCAAGGTGGTCAGGCAGGTCGGGCACATGGCCCGTGGCGCGCTCCACCACCTCCCCAAACTTCGCGGGATGGGCCGTGGCCAACACCACGCCAGGCACGTTTGGGTTGCGGTGGGCCATCAAGCCTGCGTACCCCACGGCGGTGTGGGGGCACATGACGTACCCCGTCCGGTCCAGCACGTCCTTCATCACCCGCATGGTTCCCGCATCGTGCAGGGTGGCGCCCTTGACCTCGGCCCGCATGGAGGACAAATCGCCCCCGTACAAGGCTTCCAACCTCGGACGGTTGGACGGATCACCGACATCCATGGCGTTGCTCAATGTGGCCACCGAAGGGCGCGCGGCAAAAGATTCCCCTTGCAGGAACGAGGCCAATCCATCGTTGGCGTTGGTGGCGGCGATGAATCCGGCATGGGGCATGCCCATTTGGGCGGCCAGCACGCCGGCAGCCAAATTCCCCACGTTGCCCGAAGGCACGCAGAATTGTGCGGGTTGGCCCAGCATATAGGTGGCCCAGGCATAATAAATGCTCTGCGGCATCCAGCGCGCAATGTTGATGCTGTTGGCCGACGTCAATGGCCGCTCGGCTTGCAAGGTGTTGTCGAGGAACGCGGCCTTGACCATGGCCTGACAATCGTCAAAGGCACCTTCCACTTCCAGGGCCTTGATGTTGGCCCCCGCTGTGGTCAGCTGCTGCTCTTGGATCTTGCTGATTCGGCCTTGGGGATAGAGAATGACCACATCGATGTTGGGGACATTCAAAAACCCCTGCGCCACGGCACTCCCTGTGTCCCCGCTCGTTGCGACCAAAATGGTCAGACGCTTGTCACTGACCCTGCGCAGCACACGCGACAGGAAACGCGCCCCCACATCCTTGAAGGCATGGGTGGGTCCATGGAACAACTCCAGCGAATAGACGTTGTCCTCCACTTGGTGCAATGCCAATGGAAAATTCAATACGTCCTTCAAGATGTCGAGCAAGTCCTCGTGGCTGAGGTCTCCTTCGGCCAATGGCGCCATCATGGCTGCGCCGAGGTCCCATGGGTTCAAATCTTCCTCCGAAAGCCAAAGCTCTTGAGGCAAGGATGGGATCCGCTCGGGATAGTACAATCCCTTGTCAGGCGCCAACCCCTCCACCACCGCTTGGGCAAAGCTGCGGGTCAGATGACGGTCAGTGAGACTGTGATACAACATGGGCTCCTTGGGTTGAAAGGGTGGTCACGTGAAGGTGATGGTCCATGCCTTTGGCAGACATGACACGTTGAAGGGCCTTCCCGACATCGGAGGCCTCTTCGGCCGAACGGCACACCCAAAAGCTGGACGGGCCGCTTCCGCTGATGCCTCCGGCACGCGCTCCGGCTTCCTGGGCCGCGGTTTGGCATGCGTCCCAATGCGGCATCAACGCAACGCGGTGGGGCCCCACAAGCAGGTCTTCCAAGGCGTACATGGCCTCGAGCTCGTTTCCGGAATGCACATCGTGCACAAAACGCCCCAACCACGCCGCCTGATTCACGGCATCGGACAAGGGCACTTGGCCGGGCAACACCGCCCGGGATTCGGCGGTCTTGATGACCACCTGGGGGTGCAAGACCACAAGGTGCCATGACGCGGGCACAGGCAACGGACACACTTTGCCTTGCGGATCAATCAGGGTCAAGCCGCCCATCAAGGCGGGCGCCACATTGTCCGCATGACGCGCCCCACTGGCCACCGCTTCGCCATCAAGGGCGAAGGGCAACAGCTCATCGCGGCGCATGCCTGCCTCTGCCAAGGCATCAATGCCCACCACGGCCGCCACAGCCGAAGCCGCACTGGACCCAATGCCGCTTCCAGGCAAGATGGACTTGGTCACCGTCACTTCCACGCCAAAGGGATTGCCCAAAGCATGCAAGAGCGTCGCGGCCGCCTTGCCGGCGACATTCGCTTCGACCTCCAGCGGCAATGCGGTGTTGGGGCCGTTGACCAAGTGAACGCCCGGCTGCGACACCCGGCGGAATTCCATGAACTCTCCTGGCGCCTTCAAGGCACATCCCAAGGCGTCAAACCCCACATTGAGGTTGGCCACCGTGGCTGGAGCCCAAACGCGGCAAAACGTCAGTCCCATCTTCATCGGGTCGCAGCAAATCTCATGATGTCCGCAAAGACGCCCATCGCTGTCACGTCGGCACCGGCTCCAGCACCCTGGATCACGAGTGGACGGTCCACGTACCTGTCGGTGTGCAACATGACCACGTTGTCCGAACCTTGGAGCTGACAGAAGGCATGGGTCGGTGGCAGGGCCTGTAAGCCCACACGGGCCGTGGGCTCGCCGGATGCGTTCAATTCAAAGGTGGCCACATACCGAAGCTTCAATCCCTCGGAAGCCGCCTCGGCCAACCGGGTTTGCATGTCTTCTTCGGCCGTGGGCAAGTTGTCCAGGAAATCGGCCACACTTCCCTCCATCAAGGCCGGGGGCAAGAATCCTGGATTCTCCACATCGGCCATTTCCATGGTGTAGCCCGCCTCCCGGGCAAGGATCAAAATCTTGCGCTGCACGTCGACCCCACTCAAATCAATGCGCGGGTCAGGCTCCGTGAATCCTGCGTCCATCGCGCCTCTTACGCTCGCCACAAAGCCGCATTCTGGACCAAAGGTGCTGAACAGGTAATTCAACGTTCCGGACAATACGGCATCGATGCGGTGGATGCGGTCTCCACTTTGAACGAGGTGCTCAATGGTGTCGATGACCGGCAAGCCAGCCCCCACATTCGTTTCAAATCGGTACTGGGTGTTTTTGGCGCGTGCAATCCGCTTCAATCCTTCGTAGCGCGCTTGCGTGTCCGCAGCCGCAATTTTGTTGGACGCCACCACGCCAATGGACGCTTGAAGGACTTCCTCGTAGACCCCTGCCACCGTCTCGCTGGCGGTGTTGTCTACGAACAGGGCATTTTCCAAATTCAACCCCTTTATTCTTGATATAAAGTCACTTAAACCTCCTTGATTGGAGTTTTGGTCGAGTATTTCTTGCCAGCGTTCCAACGCCACGCCCTCTGCGTCAAGGACAAACTGCCTCGAGTTTGCCAAACCCACCACGCGCAGGTCGATGGCCCGCTCCGAGAGCAGGTCGTCATGGGCCTTTTGGATTTGGGCCAGCAGGGTTCCCCCCACGTTGCCCACGCCGGCACAAAACAAGTTCACGCGGCACACCTCACGCTCAAACAACGTGCTGTGCAACGCCCGAAGCGCCTTGGCCACGTCGTTCTTCTGAATGACGATGCTGATGTTTCGCTCTGTCGAGCCTTGGGCAATGGCAAAGATGTTGATGCCGTTTTTTCCCAAGGCGTCAAAGGCACGACCAGAAAGGCCCGTGTGGTGGTGCATGGCGTCCCCCACCAGGGCGAGGATGCTGAGCCCTAGCTCCACGCGGAACGGCTCCACCTTGCCCACCTTGACGTCGCTTTCAAATTCTTCGCTCAAGGCTTCGAGCGCCTTGTCGACCTCGGCTTCCTGAACGGCCACCGTGATGCTGTGCTCCGACGAGCCTTGGGTGATCAACACCACGTTGACTTGCCGCATGGACAACGCCATGAACATCCGTCTGGAATATCCTGGAATGCCCACCATGCCGCCCCCCACCAGCGTCACGAGTGCCATGCCGTCAATGGACGACACCCCGCGTACGCCTGTTCCAGGGTCGGGATGGGCGCTGATGGTCGTTCCTGGCGAGCTCGTGTCAAAGGTGCTGCGAATGACAAGCGGAATGCCTGCCTCACGCAGGGGAATCAGCGTTGGAGGGTAAATGACTTTGGCCCCAAAGTGGCACAATTCCATGGCCTCTTCGTAGCTCATGCTGTCGATGATTTTGGCCGAGGGCACCACCCGAGGGTCTGCCGTCAACATGCCGGGCACATCGGTGCTTTTTTCCATGTGGGAGGCGCCGAGCATGCTGGCCACGAGTGACGCGGTCAAATCGCTTCCGCCGCGTCCAAGCGTGGTGACCTCGCCTTGGTTGTCCCTGCCTACAAAGCCTTCCATCACCACCACATCGCACTCGCTCAAGGCCTCCATCGCCGTCCGAAGGTGATCGGCAGTCCGCGCGCGGTCCACCACTGCAGCGCCGTATTGGCTGTCTGTGACGACAATATCAAGGGCCGAAAGCCGCCCTGCCTTGAATCCACGCTGCTTGAGCATGGCGTGCATCAAGGGCACACTCAGGCGCTCGCCCATGCTCACCAAGGCATCCCTGGTGTGATCACTGAATTCGTGAAGCAGCTGCAGGCCCTCACAAATGGACCTCACGTAGGACAGACCTTCTTCGATTTCAGCAACCACGGCGTCTGCCGCAGCCCCATCGAGCAAGTCGGCGGCCGCCGCGAGGTGTCGCGCACGAAGGTCAGACACACGCGTATGCCATGCGGGATTCCCGTCTCGCGCCGAACGCCCTGCCGCGAGCAAAGCGTCGGTGGCTCCGCCCATGGCGGAAAGCACAACGAATTTGGGCACGTCTTTCCGCGCCTCCAACACGTCGGCCACCTGCGTCATGGCAGACGCATCGACCAACGAACTTCCTCCAAATTTGATGACTTCCATGGTGTGTAAGGATGGTTCAGTCAAGTGTCCCTTGAATTTACGGAACAAACACGACATGGCCTTGCCACACGCCACGGAACATTGCCTGGCGAGTTATTCCCCGCCCTTATCCTTCCGTCGGACCAAACTTCGAAATCACCTCCATGGAGACCCCGGTGTTGGAGAACCCGCCGTCGTGGAACAAGGTTTGCATGGTCACATAGCGCGTCAAATCACTGAACAGCGTGATGCAGTATTCCGCGCAGGACTGCGCGTCCGCATTGCCAAGGGGCGACATGGCCTCGCTGTAGCTGATGAATTCATCAAAGCCCTTCACGCCGCTTCCCGCAGTCGTCACGGTCGGCGACTGACTGACGGTGTTGACCCGAATCTTCTTGGCCACCCCGTAGTGGTAACCAAAGCTCCGGGTGATGCTCTCCAAGAGCGACTTGGCGTCGGCCATGTCCCCGTAGTCTGGGAAGATGCGTTGGGCGGCGATGTACGACAAGGACACGACGCTGCCCCATTCGTTGAGGGCGTCCAACTTCTTGGCCGTGGCCAGGGTCTTGTGCAGCGAGATGGCGCTCACATCCAACGTCGTCTGCAAAAACTTGTAGTTGATGTCGGTGTAGTGCTTGCCCTTGCGCACGTTGGGGCTCATCCCAATGCTGTGCAATACGAAGTCCACCTTGCCTCCGAAGTGCTCCATGGCGCCTTCAAACAGGTTTTGGAGGTCTTCTTCGCTGGTGGCATCGGCCGGGATCACGGGCGCGTCACCGCAAAGCTTTGCGAGGTTGTGGATTTCCCCCATGCGCATGGCCACGGGCGCATTGGTCAACACAATTTCCGCGCCTTGCGCGTGGGCTTCCAGCGCCACTTTCCAGGCGATGGACATGTCGTTGAGGGCTCCGAAAACAATGCCCTTTTTTCCTTTCAGAAGATCGTGCGCCATGGCTCGAATGTCGTTTTGGTTTGAGCGGCCAAACTACCACCCCCCTTCGACATCCCCCACCGTTCAACACATCAGTTCTTCACAACCCTGCGTGGGTGACGCAAGGGCTGTCCGAAGCCGCTTATTGGAAGACCCGCACGTAGTCGACCATCATGGTCTGCGGGAACTGCGTCGAGGCATCAGGATAACCGGGCCAATTGCCGCCCACTGCGATGTTCATGATGAAGAAGAACGGCGCATTGAACGGGTAAGGCTGCCCATTCATCTGCGAGCTGTTGATGCTGTAGTACGGCTGGTCGTCCATGTACCACGTGATGCTGTTCTGCTGCCAAACCACAGAAAAGAGGTGAAAGGCTTCGCTGAACTTCGCCCCGCCGGGCAAGGTGATGCTGCTTCCTGAATATTGGTGCACACCAAAATTGGCTCCCCAGTGGGCCGTGCCGTGAACCGTGCTTGGCTGGTGTCCCACCAATTCCATGATGTCAATCTCGCCGCACTGCGGCCAACCGCCTTCAGGGAAGTTGGCACCGAGCATCCAAAGTGCAGGCCAAATGCCCTGCCCTTCTGGCATCTTGGCGCGAATGTCAATCCGGCCGAACTGGAACTCCTGCAAATCCACCGACTTCATGCGTGCGGAGGTGTAGCCCCCACCCTCTTGGCGTGCCGTGATGGTCAAGAAGCCATCGGCCACCGAGCTGTTGTTGGGCGAACTCGTGTAGTTCTGCCACTCGTTGTTGCCCCAGCCACTCGCGCCGAGGTCATACGTCCAGTTGCTTGAGTTGATGATGGTGCCATCGAACTCGTCCGACCACACGAGCGTCATGCCGGGATAGCTGTCCGCGCCCTCGTAACCATCGCCGTTGTCGCCGTTGTCCCCTGTGCCATCGTTGATGCGGGTCAAGATGTAGGTGAAGTAGCCGCCGGTTTGTTGGCAAGCGGCGTTGTCCGTGTACGTGTGCAAGCGCAACGTGGTGGGCGTCAATTCGACGATGTCGTAGGTCAAACCGCCGTCGTTGGTTCCAATGAACGGACAGCCGCACGCGCCTCCGGTGCCAGACAAGGTGAACGCATCCTCACCCGACGTGCCACCCCCTGGATTGAACGTCAGGTTGGCCAATGAACAGCCATATCCCTGCTCGCTGTAGTCCAAAAACGCATCAATGATGCTGCCGTTGTATGCTGTGGATAGCGTGCCATCCTCGTTGAACGTGTACACGTCGTCATACTGGGCAGCCTGAAGTCCATTGGCGCCACTTGAAAACCATTCCGAGCTGTACGGAGCTGGCCCCACACTCACAGCGCCGGCAACGGTGCTCATTCGCCAGGATCCAATGAGGAGTTCAGGCAAAAACCCAGTGCCACCGCACACCCCAAACGAATCGAGATACTCACAAGGTTCCGTAGGGTTGGCGTCGTAGTTGCAGGCCTCCACGTCCGTGCAATCGTCGCTGCTGTCCCAGATGTAGTCTTGGTCCGTGTCCACTTCGCCAAACAATCCGAGAATGCTCAACACGTCGGTCACACCAATGCTCCAATCTGGATCGACATCCGGTTGGTAGCCACAGTCGGTTTGGGCTGAGGCCAAAAGGGGGGCCATGACGCCAAGGGTGAGAAAGAGGTGCTTCATGTTCAATGTTCAATGTTCAGTGGTTGAGAACCCAGGCGCCGCGTACACGCCACTCTGCAAGATACGGCGAAAGGGCACGCAGACATTTGACCCAAGTCAAAATCGTCCGTCACGCGGGGTCAGGAAAAATCTTCCCTGGGTTCAGAATGCCCTTGGGATCCAGCACGGACTTGATGCCCTGCATGACGGCCAGTTGGGCCGGACTGCAAGCCAGGTCCATGTAGTTTTTTTGGACGTAACCGATGCCATGCTCTCCGCTCAGCGTGCCCCCGAGGGCAACCACTTCAGCGAAGAGTTCGCGGATCGCCTGCGTCAACGTATCGTTCCACGTCGCTTCGTCGAGGTCATCCCGTAGGATGTTGATGTGCAGGTTGCCGTCGCCGGCGTGTCCGTAACAAATGGACCGGAAGCCATGCTTGGCGCCGAGGGCTTTGACTTTGTGGAGCAATCGAGGCAGTTCGCCACGGGGCACCACCGTGTCTTCTTCTTTGTACGTGCTTGCCGCCTTCACGGCTTCTCCCACCCTGCGTCTCAAAAACCAAAGCGCGTCCTTTTCCGCTGACGACTCCGCAAACAGGACCTCTCCCGCCCCGTGGGCTTCGAGCACGGGCAAAATGCGTTCGCATTGCGGCATGAGGTCCTCGGGCGCAAACCCGTCCACCTCGATGAGCAAATGTGCCGCATCGTCGGGACCAAGTGCAGGCTCGTGGTTCCCGGTGTACGTTTGGGCCAACAGGACCGCATCCCGCTCCATGAACTCCAAGGCGCTCGGCATCGCCCCCGCTTGGAAAATGGCCGCCACCGCGGCACAGGCAGACTCTGCGGAGGAGAATGGCACAAGCATCAACGCTTGGTGGCGCGGCAACGGCAACAGCTTCAACGTGGCGCGGGTGATCACACCCAACGTCCCCTCGCTGCCCACCATGAGCTGCGTGAGGTTGTAGCCCGTGGAGTTCTTCAGGGTGTTGGCGCCCGTCTCGATGACGGTGCCGTCGGCAAGCACCACCTCGAGGTTGAGGACCCAGTCCTTGGTGACCCCGTACTTCACTGCGCGAGGCCCTCCGCTGTTCTCGGCGAGGTTGCCGCCGAGGGTGCACGTGCCACGCGAGGCCGGATCCACGGCGTACATGAGGCCATGTTCCGCGGCAGCATGGGACAGTTCTTCGGTGATGACCCCAGGCTCGACCACAGCTTGGTGGTTGAGCGTGTCGATGGCCAGAATTCGGTTCATCCGACGCAGGGAAAGCGCGATGCCACCGCGGACCGGCAAGGCGCCTCCACTCAACCCCGTGCGTGCGCCACCAGCCGTGACGGGCACGCCGTGACCATGCGCCCAGGACAGGATGGCCGAGACCTCTTCCGTGGATTCAGGCTCCATCACCACGTCAGGCATGAAGACCAAATCTTCGGTCTCGTCCGCGCCGTGTTGCACCCGCTGGTCGTCGCCCCAATGAATGCGCCCTTCCCCCACCAATCCCGGCAAGTCCCGCAGGGCGGCTTGGTGAACGTCCTCGGTCAAGGTCGTGGTTGGGGTCGAAGCAGGTTCCATGGACGATGCGTTATCTTGGGCGCTTGTCAAATGTAACCTGACGTTCGAACACCCTCTTTCACCTGAGAATGGAACTTATCAAACGAATCGCCACGGGGGCCATGATGGCCGCATTCTTCCTGAGCCCAAACCAAGGCCAAGGCCAAGAAGCCGATTTCAGCAACGAAGCCATTTGGGCCAGTGGAACTTTCCGCACGGAGTACGTGTGGGGCATTCGCTCCATGGCCGACGGCAAGCACTACACCACGCAGGAATACGATGAAAACGAAGGGTCGTGCATCGTCAAGTGGTCCTACAAGACAGGCAACGTGGTCGACACGTTGTTGACCTCCAACCTGGCCTTTGGGGACCCTCGGGAAACCTTTGGTGGCTACGAATTCAGCAGCGACGAACGCTTTGTGGTCTTGACGACCGCGAGCGAAGGGCTCTACCGCCACTCCTTCTACGCCAATTTCTATGTCTACGACTTTGAATCCGGCGAGGATGCGCGCCCCATCACCGACTTCAGCCTCGGCAAGCAGCGGTTGGCGCAACTCTCCCCTGCAGGAGACAAAGTGGCGTTCGTTCGGGAGAACAACATCTTCATCTCCGACCTCGCCACGGGCGATGAGATTCAGGTCACCAACGACGGCGTGACCAACGCCATCATCAACGGCGCCACAGACTGGGTGTACGAAGAGGAATTTGGAGACGACCAAGGGTTGTTTTGGAATGGGGACGGATCGCGTTTGGCCTACCTCAAGTTTGACGAAAGCAACGTGCGGGAATTCCACATGCCCGTGTACGGCTCACTCTACCCCGACCCTTACACCTTCAAATACCCCAAGGCGGGGGAAGAAAACAGCAAGGTGTCTGTGCACATTTACAACCTTGTGGAGGACAAAAACCGTGCAGTGGCCGTGCCCAAATCGGCCTACTACATCCCGCGCATCAAGTGGACCAAGGATCCCGCGACGTTGTGCATTTTCACCATGAATCGCCACCAAAACGATTTGCGCTTGTTGCTCACCGAGGGCGAGTTCCCCAACGACCGTCTGGGCACCAAGGAAGTGTTCAAAGAAACCTGCAACACGTACATCGACATCAACGACAACCTGACGTTCCTCGCGGACGGGGCTTCGTTTGTGATGACGTCCGAGCGCGACGAATTCAACCACATCTACAAATTTGACTTCGAAGGCAATGCCACGCAGCTGACCCAAGGCGAATGGGACGTCGTGGACGTGCTTGGCTTTGACGCCAAGCGGAAGCGCGTGTATTTCACCTCTTCCAAAGAGGGCGCCACCCAAAAACACACGAGCCACGTCGACATGCGCGGCCGCGTGACCACCTTGGACGCCACACCTGGCACCCACAGCGACGACTTCTCCAACAGCTTCGACTACAGCATCCACCAACACAGCACCGCCAACACGCCTCCGGTGTACACGCTTCGTGACCGCAATGGCAAGGTCATTCGCACCTTGAAGGACAATGCTGCGTTGCGCGAGACCATGGCTGAGCACGGTGCGGTCGACAAGGAATTCTTCACGTTCACGAACGACGCTGGCGTGGAACTCAACTGCTGGAAGATGCTTCCTCAGGATTTTGACCCTGCGAAGAAGTACCCTGTCTACGTGGCGATCTATGGCGGTCCAGGTGCCAACACCGTGAACGACAGCTGGGGTGGGTCCACCTTCCTTTGGCAACAATACCTCGCGCAAGAAGGCTACATCGTGGTGTCGTGCGACCCGCGTGGCACCCAGTTCCGCGGTCGTGAATTTGAGCACAGCACCTACAAGGAGTTGGGCAAGCTTGAAACCGAGGACTTCATCGACCTCGCCGAACACCTCGGCACGTGGGAGTTCGTGGACGCCGACCGCATTGGCATCCAAGGCTGGAGCTATGGCGGGTTCATGACCTTGCTCTGCATGACCAAGGGCGCCGACGTGTACAGTGCAGGCATCAGCGTGGCCCCCGTGACCAACTGGCGCTACTACGACACCATCTACACGGAGCGCTTCATGCGCACGCCTCAGGAGAATGAAAGCGGGTACGACGACAACAGCCCCGTGAACCACGCCGACAAGCTTGAAGGCGCCCTCCTGCTCGTCCACGGCTCCGGCGACGACAACGTGCACTATCAAAATTCGATGGAAATGATCAA
>CBFHRO010000053.1:0-14875 GCA_965658245.1 uncultured Flavobacteriales bacterium | reverse complement strand
CAGGGTCGTGCCATCGCCTTCCCATGTGCCGCCATTCGCATCCCTTTGCTCCCCGATCTCTTCGATGCGGTCACGGGTGTCCATCATGATCTTGCGGGGGGAGAGGAGCTTGCCGGTTTGGTTGGCGGGACATTCGCTCGTACAGCGCCCGCACTCGGTGCAGGTGTAGGCTTCCATGAGCTGCTTCCAGCTGAGGTCAGGTGCGTCTTTGGCCCCAAACTTCACAGGCGCTGCGTCGGCGTCAGGCGCGGGAGCGGCGAAGGGGTCCGCATTCGGGTCCATCATCAAGTCCACCTCCTTCTTCACGGCCGCCATGTTGTCCATGGCCCCTTGTTGGGTCAAGTCGCTGTAGTAGGTGTTGGGAAACGCCAACAGGATGTGGAAGTGCTTGGAGTATGTGACGTACACCAGGAACGACAGAATGCCCAAAATGTGGAACCACCACATCCCACGCTCCACAGCCACCACACCCGCGTCGGACATGCCCTCATACAGGGGGACGAGGAATTGACTGATCGGGAACGAGCCCGCCGCAATGTAGTGGTCCAGGCCTCGGCCCTGCGCAATGCTGTCGGCCGCGTTCATGCTCAGGAAGGCAAACATGAGGACCACCTCGGCGATGAGAATCAAGTTGGCGTCCAGCGTTGGCCATCCTCCCATTTCAGGCGACTTGAAACGGGCCAAAGCCATGCCATTGCGACGCACAAAAAACACCACACAAGCGAGGACGACCAAAGCGGCCAAAACCTCAAACGTGGCAATGAGCACGTCGTACAATCCTCCCAAGCCGGCGAAGGCGCGGTGGGTCCCGAACAATCCGTCGATGACGATCTCCAGCAATTCGATGTTGATGACCACAAACCCCACGTAGATGAGGATGTGCATGATGCCAGCCACGGGGCGGGCGACCATTTTGCCTTGCCCCAAGGCCACGCGTGCCATCACCTTCCAACGGTCGGCGGGTCGGTCGAACCGGTCGACGTGTTGGCCCATCAAGATGTTCTTTCGAATGAAGGCCACCCGACGGGCGAAGAGGCCTGCACCTGCGGCCACACACACCGCGAAGAGAAGTTGCGCAATCATGAATCTCAGTCGTTGGAAGAGGAACTGCCCCCTTGGTCCTCAAGTTCTTCAGCAATGATGTCACGGAGGCGTTTGAGGTCCTTCTTTGAGAATTCGGACTTCGGCTTGCGTCCGATGAGATTGACCTGAACGTACTTCCACGGGTGCATTTGCAAATCGTCGAGCAACAGTTGGAGTTCCACATTGGTGGCCACCAAACCCTTGTGGAGGCTGTCGCTTTGGACGAGCTTGCCCAAGGAGCCTTCTCCTGCGGCAATTTGGCCTGTGATGGCACTGACGTCTTCCAATGCTTCGTTGGCGCGTGCCATGGTCGCCGCAAATTCGATGCGTGACAGGGAATCGCTGAGGGTGCTGAAATTCGAGATGGCGTTCGTCAAGTCGCCGCTGCTCGCATTCAAGGTGGAAGTGAGGGACCTTACGTTGGACATCACCCGTTTGAAGTTGCCCCGGTTCTCAGCCACAGTGCTGTCCAAATTGGCAGCCGTAGACTCCAGCGATTCCACCGTTCGTTGCACACTCTCGAGCGCTGCAGGAAGTTGACTGGTGGCCTCGCTGCTGAACACGCTTTCAATGTCCAAAATGACTTTCTCCACCGATTTGATGAGGTCGGTGGTTTTCCGCTGAAGCGGTTCGATTTGCTTGGCGACTTGCGCAGCGATGTCGTCTTCGACGTTGTCGAGCAACGTGTCTCCAGACACGGCCAAGGTGGGGGAGTCACCCCGGTCAATGCGAATGGCTTTGGTTCCAAACAGGTCAGAACTGTGAATCATGGCCACGGAATTCGAGGGGAAAAAGAGATTGGGGTGTTCGACCCCAAATTCCACCAACAATTCGCCTTGTCCCCCTTCCACAAACTCAATTCGCCTCACTTGACCCACTTGGTAGCCGTTGATCAGGACGGGGTTGCTCACGGCCAAGCCCGCCACATCGTCGTACACGGCGTGGTAGGTGTTGCTCCGAGCGAAGGGGTTGAAGCCTTTGAGGTAGTTGACCCCCAACACCAAAAGCACGATGCCCGCGACGACGAGCACACCGATTTTGAATTCTGAACGAAGGATGTTCACTGCATTGGGAGGTTGAGCATGGTTCGGGCGCGGGACATGGGGATTTGGGTGTCCCCTTCGAACGCCACCACAAACGCCCCTTCAAATCCCTCGGCCCGCAAGGCCAATTTGGCTTCGTGGGCTTGGTCGGGGTGAGCGTGATGACCCATCACATACTTGTACAATCCATGACGAATGTAAGGTCTGGCCTCGGAGTGCCCGCGCAAATCGGGAGAATCTGCAGGGAGTTCGGTTTCTGCGGTGAGAATCTGCACGCCAAACCACACCTCCGAAGTGACAGGTTCGGGGGTGATGTTGTCGGTCGTTTCTGTTGTTGCGGATTGATCCTCAGTGGTTTCAGATTCGTCAAGGGTGTCCGATCGAGAGGCGAGGTAGGTGTCGCGGAACGCGCGGTAGATGGCCGAAGCCATGTAGGCCTTGCCATTTTCAGATTGCAAGAAATCCTCTTCTTCGGGATTGGTCAAAAAGCCCAGTTCCACCAGTGTGCTGGGCATGGTCGTGTACGAGATGACGTAGAACCCTGCTTGTTTGACGCCCCGGTCGCGTCGGCCGACGCGTTCCTTGAACTGCTGTTGAATGGCCGCGCCCAACGTGAGGCTGGCGTCGAGGTTGACGTTTTGGCGCAAGGAAAGGGCGATGTACGTGTCAGGGTCGTTGGGGTCAAACCCGTCGTAGTTGGTTTCGTAACCCTCTTCCTTGAACATGGAGGCGTTTTCCCGCATCGCCACGCGGAGGCTTTCCTCGCTCTTGTGCATCCCCATGACGTAGGTGCTTGAGCCCCGTGCGCCAGCGTTGTCGAAGGCGTCGCAATGGATGGAGACAAACAGGTCTGCTTGGGCCTCGTTGGCGATTCGAACGCGCTCACGAAGGGCAGGGAAGCTGTCGTCTTTGCGGGTGTAGATGACCTTGACCTCGGGCAGGTTTTCTTCGATGTACGCCCCGAGTTGAAGGGTGACGTCGAGCGTGATGTCTTTCTCGGTGGCCTTGTATCGGCCGGTGCCAAGGTTGCCTGGGTCCTTGCCGCCATGCCCCGCATCGAGCACCAAGGTCAAAACCGGTGGGGCAGGGGCAAACGCCGCGCATGCGGTCACCAGGGCAACACACGCTGCGATGACGCGTTGTTTGGCTACTTTTGGACGCTGCTTCATGCCGGTTTTCAAACATACCGCACACCCCTGTGGACGCGCGATGCGGGCAGGTTCGATTATCCTTTTTTGGATGTTGATAAGCCCCGTGTTTTGGGCCCAAAACGCGGCGCCCGATTCCCTCCAAGCCAATCCCAAAGACGCCCCGGGAGAAGTGGTGGACTACGACGCCAAGGACATCTACTTTGCGGTGGACAGCGGGTTGGGCTATTTGACGGGAGAAGCCAAGGTGGTCAGCGGAACCATGACGCTCACAGCCCATCGCATTGTGCTTGACCTCGATGCCGGAGTGGTCTGCGCCTACGGAAAACGAGACAGCACGGGGGCTTGGGTGGGCAGGCCCCAATTCCAAGACGGTGCCCAATCGTTCAGTCAGGACCAGCTTTGCTACAATTTCGAAACGGGCAAGGGCCTGAGCCGACATGCCGTGACCACCGAGCAGGACATCGTGTTTCACGCGGACCGCGCCAAGCGCCAGCCCGATGAAACCGTCCACGTGCGGGACGGCAAGTTCACCACGTGTGACGCCGACAACCCCCACTTTCATTTTCACCTGACCAAGGCCATCATGGTGCCCAACGAGAAGGTGGTGAGCGGCCCGTTGTACCTGAAATTTCGCAAAATCCCGACGCCGTTGGCCTTGCCTTTTGGGTGGTTCCCGTTGCAGCGCGAAAAACAGAGCCAAGGGATTCTTCTGCCGGGGTACGGGGACGGGGGCGACCTCGGGTTTTTCCTGAAAGACTTGGGTTACTATCTCCCGCTGGGCGACCACTGGGATGCCAAACTGCTGACCGACATCTACACCGGCGGGAGTTGGGCGGCCCGGGTGGCCTCCAACTACAACTACAGATACCGAAGCACCGGGTCCTTCAGCGTGAGTTTCCAGAGGCAACGCGAAGGGTTTGCGGGCACGCCGGGGTTTGGGTTGTCCAACAACTTCTTTGTGCGTTGGAGTCACAGTCAGGATCCCAAAGCGCGACCCAACTCCCGGTTCAATGCGTCGGTGAATTTTGGGTCCTCAGGCAATTTTCAGCAGAACCTCAACAGCTCCCAGGAGGAGTACTTGTCGAACACCTTTCAGTCGAGTTTGCAGTGGACGGCGAAGGTGCCTCGAACCCCGTTTTCGACCAACATCAGTGCCCGACACAATCAGAATTCGATCACGGGAAATGTGACGCTGACGGTCCCGTCCGTGTCGCTCAACATGCAGCGCACGAGCTTGTCCAAGCTTGTGGGGTTGGACGCAGGTCGTTCGGCGCTTTTGGACGGGGTGGCGGTGACGTACAGCTCCCAAATGGAAAACACCATTCAGGGTCAAGACACCTTGTTTGGAGCCCAGGATTGGTCGGCTTTGAGTGTTCGTAATGGTTTGAAGCACAAGGTGAAGTTGACTTCTAGTTCAAGTGTTGGTTTTGTGTCGTTGTCCCCTACGTTCAGTTACGATCAATTCGATTCTTTTCAATCGTTGAACGTGTCGGAGGTGCAGGTCACGGAGGACTCGACGGCCTTTGTCAACGACACGCTGCAGGGGTTTCAATCGGCCAACGAATGGCGTTTGGGGGTGACAGCGAGCACGCGTTTTTACGGCACCTTCAACATGCCGGAAACGGGCCGCGTGAAGGCCGTGCGTCATGTCTTGGCACCGAGCCTGGGACTGAGTTACAACCCCGAGCGAATGCGTGAACAGAGTTTGGTCACCGATGCCGGGGAAGTGGGGTGGAATCCCTACGCCTTGGGCCGTTACGTGCCCAACGACTTGCGGGAGGCCGGTGCGCTGAACTTTGCGCTGAGTCAAAACATCGAAGCCAAGGTCGCCGACCGCGAGACGGGGGAGTTGCGGAAGGTCAAGGTTTTGGACAACCTGAGTACGTCAGGGAATTTCAACTTCGTGGCGGACTCCCTGAAGCTTTCGGACTTCCAAACCCGCGCATTCACGAGCCTGTTCAACCGGGTCAATGTGAACGTCAATGCCACCCACACGGCCTACGCCCGCGACACAGTGACGGGCCAGATCATGGACACGTATTTGGCATCTCAAGGCCAAGGGTTGGTCCGGTTGAAGCGCGTCACAGGGGCGATGGGAACGAGCTTCAAGTCTGCCCAGGACGCGGGGACGCCGTGGAATGCGCGGTTGGACTACAATGTCAATTTGTCCCGAAAGTGGGCGCAAGAGCTGCAACGCGACACCAGTGTCGTGACCCATGCCCTGAGCGCCCGAGGAAGCGTGAATGTGTTGAAGCGCTACAAATTGGACGTGACGACGGGCTACGACCTGGCACGGCGCGAGTTCACGCCGACCAATTTGAACTTCTACGTGGATTTGCACTGCTGGGAGCTTTCCTTCAATTGGATTCCCTTTGGCGTGCGGCAGAGCTTTTCCCTGCGTCTCAATGTGAAGTCAGCCCTGTTGCGTGACCTCAAGTTGGAAGCGCGAGGGTCCGACGGAAAGCTGTTGTTCTGACGGGGCCGTCGATTCAGGACCGGGCGTACCAGCGGTAGAGCATCACCGCAAGGCACATCAAAAAGGCGAAGAAACTGATCTTGTTGATGCCGTGCATCATGCGCAGATTCAACCCTGCATCGCTGTCTTTTTTGAACAGGTTAAGCGGGTTGAGGTAGTGAAGGAACTTCTTGAAAAACATGATGTTGCGTTTTTTTATTTAGCCCTTTTGTGCAATCATGGAGATTTCGACGCGGGCGCCTTTGGGCAGGGCCAACACCGCCACGGCCTCCCGGGCCGGAAAGGGCTGAGGCATGGCCTCTCGGTACGCGGCATCCATCTCTGCATAGTCGTCCATCGTGGTCAAAAAAACAGATGTTTTGACGACGTTGTTCAAGTCCAGTCCCGCGGCTTGGAGGATGGCCTCGGCGTTGGCAATGCAACGCGTTGTGGCGGCCTTCATGTCCTCAGAAATCAATTCGCCTGAAGCGGGGACGAGGGGGATTTGTCCGCTGACAAAGACCAAATCGCCCGCTTCCACAGCTTGGCTGTAGGCGGCGACGGGTTGTGCGGCGTCTGAGGTGTCGATGCGAGAGGACATGGAGGTATGTTTGTGTGAGCGTTCAAATCTACGTCCGATGCGCATCACCCTCTTCGACAACCACGATTCCTTCACATGGAACCTCGCCCACGATTTGGGGAGGTTCGGCTGGGAAGTCAATGTGGTGCGAGAGGGGGCGTGGACGGCGAATCATTGGGCCCAAACCGACGCGCTCGTGCTTTCCCCCGGTCCCGGCCTGCCTCACGAACACGCACAGCTGATGGACGTCACGGCCGAAGCCTTGCGTCGCGGCGTGCCCATCCTCGGGGTGTGCTTGGGAATGCAGGCGCTTGCCGTGCACGTGGGCGCCACCTTGTTGAATCTGGGCGCCCCGTTGCACGGGAGGCGGTCCGAGATGCACGTCATTGGCGGGGCGACAGCGTGCGGACCGCTGGGCAGCATGTGGGAAGGCCTGGGGTCATCGATGGAGATCGGCCACTACCACAGTTGGGTGGTGGAGGAGGAGTCCCTTCCTGCGGGCTGGCATGTGAACGCCCGCAACAGTCAGGGCTTGCCCATGGCCATCGGCCACGAATCCCTTCCCGTTGCGGGCGTCCAATTTCATCCGGAGTCCGTCTTGACGCCCCAAGGGCGAGACTTGCTGCGCGGATGGGGCGGAGCAGCTCAGCGTTGCTTGGCCATCTCGGCCTCGAACGTCTCCTTGAACTTCTCGTAGTTGTATTCCGCTTTGATGCGCTCTTCTTGGGAGAGGCGCTCGTTGTACTTGCCGACCAAATCGGTGGCGGACAATTCCACAGCCATGTAGCTGACGTAGGTTCCGTCCGTTTTTTGGGTCAAACGCTGGCAGGCAGTGATGGCGCCAGACAGGAGCTGATCCACCACGGTGCGCGCCAAGTCGTTGAACGTTTCCGTGACCTCTTCGACATTGTTGAACTTGGTGCTGTTCACGTAGTTGTCCGTCACGATTTCGATGGTGGCGTTGATGGAGCGGGCAAGCTTGGCTTCGGCATTGGAGCGCGCCATTTTCTTGGCGGTTTCGCGGCTCATGCTTTGGCCAGTGGCCGAAGCGCGAAAGTGGTTCTTGTCGCTTTTGTACTCGTCACCGGCACAGTACTCGAGGATTTCGATTTCACCGGCCTGCTTGGGGGTCATGCTCTTGTTGCTGCAGCCTGTCATGGCTGCGGTGGCCACGATCAAGGCCAAAGGAAGGGTGGTGCGAAGGTTCATGGAGGTTGGGTTTGTGTCGAAATGTAATGGTTTTCTCGGGCAGTTTCAGAAACCGTGCCAAAGTCGAATCAAAGCAGGCACAAAATCAGAGGTGACTTCTTCGGCGGCTTTGGAATAGGCCACATCAGTGGCCCTCGGCAGGTCGAGTTGAATTCCTTTGATGCGGGTCAGGGTTTGGGTGAAAAGGACTTCTCCTTCGCGGTTGGTCACTGTGCCCACCACGTCGGTGTACACGGTGGTGAATCCCTGTCCGCTTCCGCCGGGCCGGGCGTCCGCTTCCACGGTCAACACCATGTCGGCATCCGCATTGGCCGCGCGAAGAGAGACGTTGGCGGACTGGAGAGCTTGCTGGATGGCCGGCGCAAGTATCGCTTGGTCGCGCCTCTTCCCAAACGCCCGCTCTTCGATGCGCAGCGCCACCTCGATGGGGGCCAAATTCACATCCACGCGAAGGGGAGCGCTTTGCAGTCCCTCCGCAGCTTGCCGGAAAGGGTGCATGAGGGGAAGCCCTTGCACAAAGGCCTTGGGATTCACGCGGACTTCAAGGGCCGTTCCACGCTTTCCAGGCTCGAATTTCTCGAGGGTGATGGTCGCTTTGCCTTGTGCATTGGTGACGGCCTCCCCGCGTGTCGGGAACTCGCCCCGATCGTAGCGGTACGACAACGTCACGTTGGGGGCAGGCTGACCGTCGAGCAAGGCTGTCACGACCACGTCGCCGCGGAAGGCATCGCGTACGTGAAGGGTGACTGATGAGTCCTCGCTCGCCAATTGCAGTCCGGCGACGCAGTCGTCCAGCATGCCAATCAATTCGAGGGGGACAGAAGTTTCGGTGCCATCGGCTGCAACGTGCACCAGCGGTTTGTCGAGAAAGGGGCGGAGGACGTCCATCCCTCGAACGGCCGCATCCACGACTTGTTGCACTTGGGCTCGCGCACGGGCGTCTCGGGCCGTTTGGAGGTGCTCCATGGAAATGGCGAGTGCGGCCTGGCGTTTGGCCTCCTGAATGCGCGCATGCTCAGCTTTGCTGAGCTGGTAGTACACAAACACCTCGGTCTCCGTTGCGTAGGTGTCTACAAGTGAAAATCCCTCCAAATCTTCGTTGGTGGTGCTTTCGGAGCTGAATTGAAAAGACTCCGAAAGCCATTCGTTCACCTGGAGTGTTTTGGTGGTCGAGGTGGATTGAACCTGCACCCGAATTTCGCGGGAGAGGTTGTCCAAGGCATGTTGCTTGGCCATGGCATCCGCATCGAGCGGATGGGCCAGTTTGGAGGCTGAACCAATGCCAATGTAGTGTCCGGGCTTGACAGGTGACTCCACGGTCCAGCTTGGGGCCAATTCCACCGCCTGTTTCGAGCCAGAGCAACTGGCCACCGACACACAGAGAGCCACCCATGTAAAGACAGTGAATGCACGCATGGGGTCAGGGGACGAGGGTGAGCAATTCTCGTTCGATCGCGGTTTGGACTTGGGTGGCCAACGCCAAGCCCGCCTCGTCGGTCAACGCATCCACACCACGAATGGCTTGTCGTGAAGACATGAGTCGATCGCGCTCAGCCCGTCCAGAGGACCCCGTTCGTGCGCCGGAGTGCCCGCCCAGGTAAAACTTGTTGCGGTTTCCGCCATAGGTGATGTAGCGGATGTTGTCCGAGGCACGTCCGTAAAGCGTGTTGGATGAGATCACCTCTCCGGTGGTGGTGGAGATGAATTTGAAGGTGCAGGCGATGTCCACCGACGCGTCTTGCGTGAATTCGCGGTATTGGACCTGGCGGTACTTGGTCTCGTAGTACTTCTTACCTTCTTCATTCACGCGTTCCACTTTGTATTGCTCGTAGCCGGTTTGGTAGCTCGACATGAGGCGGGTTTGACGGTGGTCGCACGTGGTGATGGTGGCCTTGAGCAGGGCCTTCGCGCCGAGCATGTTGCCAATTTCAACGTCGCCGCCTGAAGTCAATCCACTCATGCCCATGCTCTGTTCTTGAAGAATGAGCGCGAGGCTTTCTCGGTCCACCACCTTTAAGAAGGGGTCTTCCGAGCTCATGAGGGCTTGCTCGACAAGCGATTGGATTTTGACCTCCAAATTGAGTCGGCTTGAGCCGTTTTTGAAGTCCACCAGGGCCACGGTAAATCGTCCTTCGTCGAGCACGTCATTGAGTCGATTGCCCGCGTCTTTGTAACCGGGGTCGGTTTGGGTGACCTCGGCCAAGGCGGCATGCGCTTCTCGGAATCGCTCCCCTTCCTGTGCCTGAACACCTTTGCGGTATCGAGGCTCGCAGAACGCCACGTTGCGAAGGGCTGGAGCATCTTGGTAGGTAGGGTCCAATTGGAGGATGGCGTCGAACTCGAGCAGAGCTTCGTCAAACATTTCTTGTTCAAGCAGGATGTTGGCCTGACGGTAGGACGCGTCGAGGTGGGCGTTTTTGACGGTTTCATAGGTGGCCCGCTTGGCTTCGGGAAAGGCCAAATCCACGCCCACGGCTTCGAGTTTGGCATCCCAGGCTTCCGCATCGTGCCAAGCGTCCAAGGCCGTTTCGCGCAGGTCGTACGCCACGGCCTCGTCGAAGGAAGCGATGTGCTGTCCAAGCACCACCTGTCCAGTGCGCTTCAGTCCAACCATGGCATCGATGTTGGACGGCTTCTTGACCACCGCGGTGTAGTAAAGGTTGGCCGCCTGCGGCATCATGCCGGCAGCTTCCATTTTGGCACCGCGCTTGACAAACGCCTTGGATCCGTTGCATGCAGGCAGCAAAGCAAGGCCAGCGAAGGTCAGGATGGCGAGGCCAATGCGAACAGAAAAAGGGGAGAGCGTTGGGGTCATGTCAATCGATTTGAGCGCATCGAAGGTAGGGATTCTCCACGCGATGCAAGGGCCGTGCCAAACCCTGTCGTGCTACCTTGCATGCATGGCACAAAAGATGGTGATTTTGGTTCTGGGTGCAGGACGAAGCAGCTCGTCGTTGATCGCGCATTTGCTCGGTCAAGCCGGGGAGGAAGGTTGGGAGATTCACGTGGGAGATTTGAGCCTCGAAGCGGCCAAGGCCAAAGTGAACGGCCACCCCAACGGCGAGGCGTTTGCACTTCAGGCAGAAGACCATGCTGCGCGTGATGCGCGCATCGCGGGATCGGATTTGGTCATCAGCATGTTGCCGGCCTTCATGCATGTGGAGGTGGCACGGGTGGCCATTGCGGCGGGGGTCAACGTGATCACCCCGAGCTATGTTTCGCCTGAGATGAAGGCCTTGGATGGTGCGGCGAAGGAGGCCGGGGTGTTGGTCCTGAATGAGCTCGGATTGGATCCTGGCATCGACCACATGAGCGCCATGCAAGTCATTGATCAGGTCCATGACCAAGGCGGTCGCATGTTGGGTTTTCAGTCCTACTGTGGCGGTTTGGTGGCACCCGAATCGGATGACAATCCATGGCATTACAAATTGAGTTGGAATCCGAGAAACGTTGTGCTTGCCGGTCAAGGCGGCACGGCCACCTTCCTCGATCAAGGCCGCGTACGTGCCGTGCCCCCACACCGCACCTTTCAAACGTTGACGTCCATTGAAGTCGACGGTCGCCCCTATGACGGGTACCCCAATCGCGATTCTCTTGGATATCGGGAGCTGTATGGGTTGTCTGAGGTGGAGACCCTTGTTCGAGGCACCCTCCGAAGCGCGGGGTTCAGCCAATCGTGGGATGTCTTGGTCCAATTGGGAATGGTGCGTGACGATGCAAGTTTGACTTGGCCTGAGGGCGTGTCTTGGGCGGACTGGACACGGTCGTTCTTGCCGGCCGAGGCGGAAGCTGGCCGCGATGTGCGCGATGCGGTCAAGCATGTGACGGGCGCGGCGGACAAGGATTTGGAGCGCTTGGCTTGGCTGGGGTTGTTTGATCCGTCTTCGGGCCCTGCAAACACCTCGGGCACCCCTGCCCAACTCATCGAAAGCCTCGTCACCGACAAATGGGTCTTGCGGCCGGAAGACCGGGACATGATTGTCATGTGGCACCGGTTTGACTACGAGGTGAACGGCGTTCGAAAGGCGCGCACCAGCAGCCTCAGCTTGGAGGGAAAGGACAATGTGTTCACGGCGATGAGCGACACGGTGGGGCTGCCCATGGCGTTGGCCGTGAAGCCGCTGATGGCGGGGGTGTTTGGCACCACAGGGGTGGACGTCCCCATGTCCAAAACGTATTACGACCCACTCCTCAAGGGGCTGGCCGACCTCGGCATTCGCTTTGTGGAAACCGAATTGACGCTCTGAGTCATGCACGTCGCCGCGCTGTTGCTCTTGGGTCCGTGGTGCTGGACCTGTTGGACGTGTGCGAATGCGCCAGATTGGCCCGCCCGGGGCGAGGCCCACGCCCGATGGGTGCGTGCGGCGATTGAATGGCGCATGAAGGTGGGGTTGAACGATTGCCCGGACATCGTTCCTGCACTCGACGCCTGGACCTTGGAGTGGTTGAGTGAATCAGAGGAAATTCATGTGGATGTCCAAACCGCGGACTGGCCTTTCCTCGCTTATGCGCCCGAACTTCGATCGGTGCTGGTGCAACGCCTCGCCTACGATCAATTGAGCTTTCAAACCTCGACCCAAGCGGACATCGTCAGGGATGTACGTCTTGTGGCGAAGCGAAGCGACGGGGTTTGGGACGACGCCTTGAAACGCGCCTTTGACAACGCGGAGGGGTTGGCCAAACGGCGTGACAGCGCCCACTGAGTTTCCGGCAAAAAAGAAAGGAGGCCGAAGCCTCCTTGCAGGTCCCCCGTTGCGCCAAAGGTGAGCCTTTGGCACATTTCCATCCGGGCGTGTGTTTCAATGTGAATTGTTCCGAAGAACTTGGTGAAATGAACGTTTGCCCTATTGAAAAGGTTCCGATGGGGTAAGGTATTTTTGAGCCACATGCGCAGCTTCGACATCCCCGAGTTTTACCGCAGCCCCATCATTTCCCGGGTGAAGGCCAAACGCAAAGCCTTGGACCCCAGAAAACAAGACTTCACGCCGACCGAGCTGGACTTCGGTGCAGTGCGCATCCGTTTGGCGCGGCATTTTGGGTTCTGTTTTGGGGTGGAAAACGCCATTGAGATCAGCTACAAGGCGGTGGATGAGAACCCGGGCAAGCGGATTTTCCTGCTGAGTCAAATGATTCACAACCCTGAGGTCAATGCCGACCTCCAAAGCCGCGGTGTGCAATTCCTGCACGACACGCTGGGTCAGGAGCTGGTGTCCCTCGACACGCTGACGGCCGACGACGTGGTCATCGTGCCGGCGTTTGGGGCCACTGTCGAGCTCGAGCAGCGCATGAAGGAGCTCGGGGTGGACGTGCAGAAGTACAACACGACGTGTCCCTTTGTCGAGAAGGTGTGGAAGCGCTCTGCCCAGCTTGGCGGCAAGGACTTCACCGTCGTCATCCACGGCAAACCCAAGCACGAAGAAACCCGCGCCACCTTCTCACACGCCGCAGAAACGGGGCACGCCCTGGTGGTCAAGGACGAGAAGGAAACCGAATTCTTGGCGCAATGGATGGAGGCGGGGCGAACCGATGCTGCGGCTTTTTGGGCGCGATTTGAAGGCCGGACCACGGAAGGCTTTGAACCCACACGAGACCTTCGACGGGTGGGGGTGGTCAACCAAACCACCATGCTGGCCTCGGACACCCAGGCCATCGCCGACCGCATCAAGCAAGCTGTCGACGCCGATCCCGAAGGGGAATTCGCCAACACCCGCGACACCCTCTGTTACGCCACCAACGACAACCAAAGCGCCACCCGTGGGGCGTTGTTGGCCGGTGGAGCCGATGTGGCCCTGGTCGTGGGCGGATACAACAGCAGCAACACTTCACATTTGGTCGAACTCTGCGAGGAACACATGCCGACGTTCTTCGTGCGCAACGAATTGGAGTGGCAGGAAGACGGGGTGCATCACTTTGACATGCACACAGGCCAAATGAAGGTCACCGCCCAACCCTTGCCAGATGCCGGAACTGCCGAAGTCGTCCCGACCGTGTTGATCACGTCGGGGGCCTCGTGTCCCGATGCCAGTGTGGAGCGTGTCTTGCGCAAGGTGCTCGCCCATTACGGTGGAGGAGATGTGGAATCCGTGTTGACGGAATTTGAGCGGACGCAGGCCTGACCACCCGTACCTTCGAGTTCATGAAAGCGCCCAAACTTCGCGGCCCTTTTCGGAACGTGCGTGCCGAACCCCGCACCTTCACTTTCAAGTCCCGGCACCTGCCTGATTCTCGTCCCGAATGGGAGGAACGGAAGCGCCGCGTGGAGGAGGAAGTGAACGGAGCCTCGGATGCGCCACGTCCCATCAAATTCAGGCAGGGTGGCCGAAGTACGGAGGGTCGGGCTGCGCGTCGCGCGGCCTCCATTCGCGCCAGTCGCATGGCGGCGCTTCGCGCGGGAGGGGTGGCCCTCGTGCTCGTGTATTTGACCTACCGGGCGATCCTTTGGGTGGAAACCCAGGATTACGGACAGTTTCTCAACTTCATGCATTCGAACGGATGAGCCAAACCATTCACGTTCTGCCCGACCACGTCGCCAACCAGATTGCGGCTGGAGAAGTCATCCAACGACCGGCGTCGGTCGTGAAGGAGCTTGTGGAGAACGCCGTCGATGCGGGTGCGACCTCAATTGAGGTGCACGTGGTCGATGCGGGGCGCACGTCCATTCAGGTGGTGGACAACGGGGCGGGGATGAGTGCAGAAGACGCGCGGGTGTGTTTCGAACGCCACGCCACCTCCAAACTCCAGACGGCCGACGATTTGTTTGCCTTGGCGACAAAAGGCTTTCGCGGGGAGGCACTCGCGTCCATTGCGGCCATTGCCCACGTCGAAGTGACGACGTGCCAAGAAGGGGCCGAGGTCGGAACCGTGCTTCGCTGCCACGGTTCGGAGATCGTCGGCGAAGAACCCAAGGCCCGGGCCGCAGGCACGACGTTTCACGTCAAGAACTTGTTTTACAACGTGCCGGCGCGTCGGAACTTTCTCAAGTCCGACGCGGTGGAGATGCGTCACGTGGTGGATGAATTTCAGCGGGTGGCGTTTGCGCACCCGGGCATTTCGTTTGTGCTGACCCACCAAGGGGCGAGCCTTTTTCAGCTCAAGCCGGGGACGCTTCGGCAACGGATTGTCGGCATCATGGGGCCCAAGCACGACGAGCGTTTGGTGCCGGTGCAGGAAGACACAGATGTCGTGGCCATCGAGGGATTTGTCGGCAAGCCGGATTCTGCGAGAAAGACGCGCGGCGAGCAGTTCTTGTTTGTCAATGGACGTTTTGTGAAGCACGGCTTGCTGCATCGCGCAGTGCTCCGAGCCTACGAAGGGCTCATAGGAGAGGGACATCATCCGCTCTATGCCCTGTATC